>JAKEGO010000119.1 GCA_022615805.1 Thermoplasmata archaeon | reverse complement strand
GGCGTGAGGGCACTGAGGGCATGGTACTGCGATCTCGTCGACAACAACGTCACCTATAACTGCGGCGGCGAGGCAGGAGTCTACCTCACCCTGTGTCGCTGGTTCGCGATGGAACGGAACAACATCTCGGCGAGCACCGGCGTCGGCCTGCAGGTCTACGAGTCGACCAACTGCACCTTCCGCAACAACACGATCTGCGACAACGGCCGGACGACCGGGTCCGAGGGATTATATCTCTACGACGCCCATGATAACGTCTTCGAGAACAACAACGTCAGCGACAATCCCAACAACGGGATCACCTTGGGCGGGATGTGCACTGACAACGTCCTCAGGTACAACGAGGTGCACGGAAACGCGTACGCCGGCATATCCATCCCCTCGTACTCCTCAGGGTCATCGTGGACGATCCTCAGGAAGAACAATATCTCCCGCAACCAGAGGGATGGCATAGCGGTCCTCGGAGGAGACGGTAACAACATCATCGCCCGGAACATCGTGATACACAACAACGTCGTTTCGAGCGATAATTACGCCGGCATCAGGATCGACGGATGCGACCAGAATACCATCGAGGGCAACACCGTCAGCCGCAACCCGAGGTACGGCGTCCACATGCTGAACAGCGATTCCAATGAGGTCATCGGGAACGAGATAGTCTTCAACTGCGGTGGCCAGGCGGGGCTCCGGTTGGACTATGTGGACGACTCGCTCTTCGAGAACAACAACATCACGAACAGCACGGGCAACGGCGTTGACATGTGGTACTCCGATGGCAATCAATGGACCGGGAACAGGATCAACAGCAACGACCAGCTGGCATGGGGCTTCGCTGGCGTCTACGCTGCCTACTGTGACTGGAACAACTGGACGGACGACACCATCGCTCACAACACGGACGACGGGGTCCGCACCGATACATGCAGCTACTGGTCGTTCGTAACCTGCATCTTCATCAACAACACCGATGGCGTGGATTTGCTTAACTCCGATAACATGACCTTCGAGGCCTGCACTTTCCATCGTAATCAGGGGAACAGTGGCGTGAGGATCGTTTACTCGGAGGTCTGTCGCGTTTTGAATTCGACCGCCACCAACAATACATTTGGGATATACCTGTACGGGACCTCGTGGTCACTTGTCGAAGGCAATCACGTGAGTGGCAACCTCGCCAGCGGGATCTTCCTGGAGAAGAGCAGCCACAAGAACGCCATCTCCTGGAACAACGTTACCTGGAACAACGTCTATGGCGCCACGTCCAGAGCGGGGATCCACGTGAAGGGGTCCGGCCTGGACCGGATCGAGGACAACGTCGTTGAGGACAACTACTACGTCGGTATTTTTATCGATAGCAGCAACAACTGCAGCGTGTCGCGGAACGAGGTCCATCATACGAAAATGAACGCCGCCGGCATTCAGACGCAATACGCCGCCGACGTCGAGATATCGTGGAACAATGTATCCAACAACAGCTGCTCGGGCATCGACAATTACGAGTCCGCGGACCTCTGGATACATAACAACACGGTCAACGGCAACGCCGAGGCCGGCATATCCAACGGCGCGATATATGGACACACGGTGGTATGGGTGACCGTCGCAGACAACGTTGTAATTGCAGGGAACAACGATATCGTCGGGATGGTCCTGAACTACTGCACGAACTGGACCATCTTCGGGAACGATGTGGCATACAACCTGCGTGGTCTCTCCATGTACCAGTGCGACAATATAACCGTCGTCAACAACAGCTTCCGCGGATCGAGCGCCCAAGGTATCTACGCGACCAGTTCCAAGCACAGCCGGATCGCATACAACGAGGTCTTCGACAACGAGGACTATGGGGTCCTCATGAACAACTGCGATGACATCTCGGTCTTCCTCAACAACTTCCATCAGAACAACCACAACGGCACGCAGGGCTACGACGACACCGGTACGAACGTATGGGACAACGGCACTCAGGGCAACTACTGGAGCGACTACGCCGGACCGGACAGGAACGGCGACGGCATCGGCGACTGGCCGTACAACCTCACCGGCGGCGCCGGCGCCCGGGACGCGTTCCCCCTGATGAACGCGACGATGAACGATGCGCCGGTGAAGGTCCAGGAGCTCCCGCTGGTCGCCGCCGCCTGCGCCGTGCTGGCCCTGTCCATCATCATCGACCGACGCCGGAAACGTTGAGCCCCGTGTACCGTCCGGCAATGCCGATCAATGATCGAGAGATGTGCCACACCCCGGTATCCTCCGATGCCCGCCAGACGGCCGGTGCCGTGGTTATCACCAGGCCAGACTTATATAGTTCGAAGTGGACCTCCCTTCTGCACGTGCGAGAGCGTCCGCCCTCCCCGCGGCCGTGCGGTCGGCGGGGGGTGGGGTGACGAGGCGGCGAGATCGCCGGGCCTCGTGCCGAGGGGGGCGGGCCTCTCCCCAACTTATTTCCTCATGTGAGTTCTCGGGCAAACACGCCATTTTAAATATCCTCGCGTTCATCATCGTTGGACGGAGGACATACCATGAGGTTCAATGCAGGATTTCTGATCGTGATATTGGGCGCCATCGTGGCGATGGGGACGGCCCATGCCGCCGTGCACACGGTCGACGACGACTGGGCGGGCGCTGACTTCGGCACCATCCAGGGCGCGATCGACGCGGCGAGCGAGGGCGACACGATCCTCGTGAATGCCGGCTGGTACAACGAGAGCGTCACCGTGAACAAGACCGTGGACCTCGTCGGGAACGGGACCCACGACACCTACGTGAACGCGAGCGGCAGCGGGGACGTCCTGTCGGTCTCGTCGAACTGGGTGAACATGAGCGGGTTCAACATCAGCGGCAGCGGCGGCACGATGGGCGATTGCGGCGTCCAGTTCACTAGCGTCACGAGCGGCAATATAACCGGCTGCGCGGTCGTCTGGAACGACTGGGGTATATACATCGATGAAGGTGGAAGTATCGACATCACGGATTGCTACCTGTCGAACAACACGGAGGGCATAAGGGTCGTCAACGCGGACCACGTTGACCTCCACGGTAACCGCGTGTACGGCAGCGAGTACGAGGGTGTGTCGTTCCGCAGCACCTCCGCCCACTTCACCGTGACGGGGAACGACATCTCCTGGAACAACCGGATGCGGGACTGGAACGCCGCGGGGCTCGAAATCGATGGCAGCGATTACGGGAACGCGTCCCAGAATCACATCAGCCACAATGCTCGGTACGGCATCTACATCCACTCGACCTCGTTCGAGAACGAGTTATTCGACAACGAGATCGTGTTCAACTGCGGTGGCGTCAGCGGCGTCTATCTGTCCAGCGCGCCCGCGACGGCGATTTCGCACAACAACATCTCGAACAGCACTGGCGAAGGCATTTCGGTATACGGAGGATGGAATGTCGTCATCCGGAACAACACGCTCGACGGAAACAACCATAAGGCGGGGATGAGCGGCATCTACGTATGGGGTTCCGACGGGATACTCATCAAGGGGAACCGCGTCGCCCACGGCCCCGAGGCAGGGATCTTCGTCCATCACACCGACGGCGCCATGGTTCACACGAACGAGGTTCTCAACAACTCGAAGAACGGCATATGGCTCTCCACCTCCACGACGAACGCGACGGTCGTATGGAACGTCGTACGGCGGAACGGCGTGAACGGGATCCTCCTCGACGGAGGGACGAACCACACCTGGGTCCACAACAATACCGTGGCCTTCAACAATGCCGACATGGTAGAGTACATGGGCGGAATCAAGGCGTACGGGTCGTACGACTTCGACATCGACGGCAATACCGTCAGCAACAACGCATACCACGGGATCTACCTCGACGAATCCGACAACGGCACGGTCCGGTGGAACGAGGTCGTCCGGAACTGCGGCGGGAGGGCAGGGCTCGGGATGAGGGACGTCGCATTCACGCATGTGTTCCGCAACAACATCTCGAACAGTACGGGCCACGGCATCGACGCCTACATGATACACTCGTGCGTCTTCCACAACAACACGATCAACGGGAACAACGAGGCCGGCCTGCGCGACGGTGGGATCCGTTTCGCAGACTGCTGGAAGAACGAGTTCAAGGACAACGAGATCGTGAACAACACGGGCTACGGATTCCACTTCGAATACTCGGAGAACAACTCAATGATGAGGAACGTGGTCAGCGGTCATTCGCTGGACGGCATCCTCCTAGATGACGATTCGAACAACGTCATCATCACCGACAACACGGTGTCGTACAACAACCTCGACTCCGTTAACAACCAGGGGGGCATCCGCCTCGACAACTCCAGCTGGTGCGTGCTCGCCAGGAACACGGTCACCAACAACAAGATGTACGGTGTGATCCTCGTCAACTCGGTCGCGGACCATATCGAGTCGAACGAAATCATAAGGAACTGCGGCGGCCAGGCCGGGCTCATGTTGTACTATGCCGACCGGAACGAGGTCTCGGCGAACAACGTCTCGAACTGCACGGGCACGGGCATCGACGTGATACGCTCCAGCCACAACGAGTTCCACAACAACACGCTCAACGGGAACGACATGGGGATGAGCGGCAACTCCGGAGGCGTCTATCTCTATCACAGCCACTGGAACGAATTCACCGACAACGTCGTGCTCGACAACAGGATCCAGGGTTTCAAGGTCTATAACAGCGAGAACTGCACTCTGACCCGGAACGACATCGGACGGAACGGCGGACACGGTATCCTAGGATATGGCGCGCACAATATCACGGTCACGAACTGCAGCATCTGGCGCAACAATCCCTACGGCATCCACATCTGGAGCACATGGACCATCCATATCACGTACAACGAGATATGGAACAACTCCGGCTACGGTATCTGTTTCGAAAGCTGCAGCCTGGCGAAAGCCTACCTCAACAACATCGTCAACAACTCCGCGTCGCCTCAGGCGTACGATGACAACAACAACACCTGGGACAACGGGACGCACGGCAACTTCTGGAGCGACTACACCGGACCCGACAAGGACGGCGACGGGATCGGCGAGTGGCCATACAACCTCACGGGCGGCGCACAGGACATCTTCCCGCTGATGAACATGACGGACAACGATGTGCCGAGGCAGGTGCCCGAGTTCCCGGTGGTGGTCGCGGCCACCTTCGTCGGGGTGCTGTTCTTCGCGGAGCAACGACGCAGGCGACGTCTGTAGGATCGGACGTCACCCAGCCGATCGGTCACTGGCCGATGGATCGAGCTCACCGTCATCGCCGGGAACGTAGGGTCCGATGTCGCCCTGATGGCCGATGGGAAAGTGGACCTCGGTTATGCACGCCCCGGGAGGGACGGCGGTGCAGTCGTTCATGTACCAGTCGCGCGGCGTGTCCGTCATCCGGTAACCGTTCTCCTCGAGCCAATCGAACATCGCCACGTAGACCTCGTGGAGCCTGCTGTACGGCCCATGGAAGGTCGCGACGGCCGCGAGGTATCCTGGCAGCACCTCGATCCGGATATCCTCCGTGCTTGCCGCTCCGGAATCGGTGGGGATGGCGACGACGAAGCGCGTCTCCTCCGGCGGGACCTCTCCGGGAGCGTCGACGTAGAGAGCGATGCCCAGCGGCGGCCTGCGGGGCAGCAGGGCGCCGTTCCCGTCGAACCACCTCATCAGCCTGTCGAAGGCGGCGGGCATCGTCTCGCTGTAGGGGAGGCCCTTCCCTTCCACGAGGGCGACGCGGAGGGGCCCCACGTTCCTGATCCGGATGTCGAGTTCGAGGGTCATGTCGTCGACGACCTATCGCGGCTCAGGATAAAAAAGTTCACCGAGCGCGTTGATGAGTCACGTTCTCCTCGTTGGACGGTGAAGATCGCGGCCCGCCGGCCCATGGCGATCGATGGACGAACAGGACCGACCCGCGGGTCGAGAGGCGTGCTCGGGGCGGCTTGCGGTGCCGATGGCCATGCGTTACCTCGGCGGAGGGCTGAAGAGGCCGGGCGTGATGCGTCGACCGGTGTCCGTCAGGGACGCCTCATTGCGATGAACCCCGAACCCAGCCAATCACGGTATCGTCGGAAGTGCTCCACCTCCTGCCGTTTCGCCTCAAGTTCCCCCCGCACGTCGGTGTCGTCCGGTTGCGAACCGAGCAGACTGGCGATCCTATCCCCCAGGGGACCGTAGTAGAGGTCCCACCAGGCGCTTTCCGGAAGGTCGAAGGACCCGATGACCTCGCATCCCATGGCGGCCGCCCTGTCCGCGTATCCCTCGAGTGTGGAGACGTCTTCCGAGAAGGACCCCCACGTCCTCCTCGCCCCCTCCGGCGGGTCGGGCCGCAGCCACGTCGCCACATGGAGGACCATGAAGCCATCCGGGACCAGGACGCGGCCCCATCCGGCGAGTGCCCTCTCGAAGCCGACGACGTGGGCGATGCCCTCTCCCCATACCACGTCGAAGGAGCCGTCGGGGAACGGGAGGTCGGCCACCGAGCCTTCCAGTGTTGTGATGCGGTCCCCGAGGCCCGCTGCCGCCGCCCGATCCATCAGCCTCTCCAGAGCGGACCCGTCGATGTCGAGGCCGACGACAGTGCCGCCGCTCAGGCGCGCAAGCTCGACGGTCGGCACGCCGTCGCCGCATCCGAGGTCGAGGATCCGGGGATGTGTCAGGCGCGGGAGCATGCCCCATGCCCTGCGCGTGTGCTCGAGCCTCATCGCCGGGAGGGGAAGCCCGACGGTCGGGTCCACTTCGATGCGCGGGCGGGGCATGGACGCCTATCCGTCAAGCGGTACTTGAAACACTCGGCGCGGTGCGGGTCGTGCATCGCCCGGGTCAACCCTTATAAACCGGACCGCCATCAAGCGCCGATGCCCGTCATACAGGTCGGCCCGGACCGCCTCGTCGAGGTCCAGTCGCTCGTGAAAGCGGCCATCGCCGACGCCCATGCCCACGGGATCTACCACTGGAACGACGTTTACCCGTCGATGGAGATATTCCTTGAGGACATCGCACGGGGGCGGCTCCATGCGCTCGAGGAGCACGGCGTCATTTTGGGGTTCATCGTGCTTACGGATGCGGAGGAGCCCGCATACGAGGGGTTCGGATGGCGCGAGAGGGACGGGAGGCCGCTGGAGCTCCACCGCCTGACGGTCCACCCGGAACACCATAGGAAGGGGATCGCCACACGTCTCATGGCCTTCGCCCGGCGATATGCCATCGACAACGGCTACACGTCCCTGAGGTTCGACACCTTCAGCCGCAACCCGAGGAGCCTTACGCTCTACTCCAAGCTCGGCATCGAACAACTTCCGGGAAAGATCTTCTTCCCGCGGGAGAACGAGGAGCCGTACTACTGCTACGAGGTATTACTGGGCATACGGGGATCGGACCCCTGGGCGGATGGCGACGCGCCAGCGCGCTCCGGTCACCACGATGTCAAAGACCGATGAGCTCGCATTCCGTCCAGGATCGTCAAATATGTTTATTTAGGACCTCGGGAAAGGGATGGCGAATGGGTACGCTCTGGACCGTCCCTGTCATCGTGGGAATGATCGCGTTCAGCCTGGGCCTCCTTATCGCGGCCGAGGCGCGGACCATCATCGTCGACGACGACTGGGACGGAGCCGACCACTCGATCATCCAGGACGCGATCGACGCCGCCGATCACAATGACACCATCCGCATCCACGCGGGGTCCTACGTGGAGCGGCTTTACATCGACAAGCCCCTCGCGCTGATCGGGAACGGCTCGGTGGACACGGACCTCACGCAGAATGGTTCCGAACCCATCTCCTTCGGGGCGGTCGCCAGCATCCTCGTGGACGGCGTCTCGGTCTCGGGCCTGCACATCCACAGGAACCTGAGCGGATCTGCCCCGTATTACGTCGATGGAATGTGGATCTACGGTTCCGGGTCCACCCTGAAGCGCATCGACTTCTCCGATCTCTTCCACGGCATCTACTTCCTCGCCTCGGCGGACCACGTGATCGCCAACTGCTCGTTCATCGACAACCAGTGCGGCTCCCACACGATCCAGGCGAGGAACTGCACATTCCGCGGGAACGCCTGGTCCGACCATTACTACGACATCCATCTCGACAGGGCGACGGACTGCACCCTCTTCGACAACCACATGTCCGGGTGCGGCGTCTTCATCGAGGGGGACGACCCCGACCACTGGGGAACGCACTCGATCGACATATCGAACCTGGTGAACGACCTGCCGGTCCGTTTCCTGAGGGACAACGTGACATCGATACCGGATGTCGCAGGTCAGGTCATCCTCTTCAACGCGAGCGGGCTTGCCGCGAAGGACCGCTCGTTCACCGCGGTCACTGGCGCCGTCCAGCTCGGCTTCTGCAGCGACGTAAGCGTTGAGAACGTCACCGTGGCGGACGCGAACCTCGGCGTGGTCGTCCAGCACTCGAACGACGTGCTCGTTTCGGGATGCCGGATGAGCGACATCACGACCCTCTCATACCACGGTGGGATCCTCGTTCGACACTCCACGGAGGTGACCGTCGTCACCAACGACGTTCAGAGCAATCACATATCGATCAACGTCATCTCATCCAGCGGCATCGCCATCATGGACAACGATTGCGATTCGGCCATCGGGATCATCCTCTCCTCGTCCCATGATTGCGTCATATCCGGGAATACGATAGAGTCGCTCGATCCGGGCATCGGCCTGAACCGGACCAATGACACCGTCCTACGGAACAACACGGTCTCCGCGGTGGGCAACGCGATCATCGTCGCCGATTCCCAAGGGACCGGCATCGTCTGCAACGCGCTGGACGACTGCGGTTCCGGTATACGCATCTACGGTTCGACCGGAACCGACATCGCATGGAACGTCATCTCGGACGCAAGGTCCCGCGGCATAGACCTGAGCCGCGCACATTCAACGGAGATCCACCATAACGCGTTCTCGAACGGGCTGGACGATGCCATCGACCTGGACCACGAGGCGAGCGGGACCGTCGTCCATCACAACACCTTCGTCGGCAACGGCAACTCGAGCTCCCAGGCGAGGGACTCCGGGGGCAACAACTCGTGGGACAACGGGTCCGTAGGCAACCGGTGGTCCGACTACCGCGGGCTCGACCTCGACGGCGACGGCATAGGCGACACGCCTTACCGCATCGGCGGCACGTCCGGCTCCCTCGACCGCTATCCGATCGTCGACGTCAGCTACTTCGTCGAACTCGAGCTCCATTCCAGCCGCATCATCCATCTCTCGGGCGAGCCGAACGCGCTATACGCCAGGATCGCTCAGAACTTCCCCTGGGACGGGGCGACGGTCACCTTCCTGCTCGACGGCATCGTCGTGGACGAGCGCGTCGTCGACCTGCCCGAGGGGACGACCACCCTGAGGTTCGGGTGGTCGGCCTCGTACGGCAAGCACGTCCTCCGGGTCGTGCTCAACGAGTCGATCCCCATCGAGGAGTGGATGATGGTCGATGTCGTCAGGAAGAGCGGCGCATCGGCCGGATTGTCCTTTTCCACCGGACACCTCTTCACCGCCTCGATGCTCGTCGCCGCCGTTGCATCCGGCTCGCGAAGGCGGCGCCTGGAGTGACACCACGGGCGAACTCCGTGTCCGGAGGGACCTCTTTAAAAAAAAGACGGGGGCTGACGGCCCCATGGAGGACCGCCAGCACCGTCGGGTCGGCGGAGCCGGCCCGGCGCGCCGGACGCCCTGCGGGCATCGCGCGCTGTCGTTGGCTCGTTCTTCCTTCTGTTCGATGGTCGCCTGATCAGTACCGGCGCGGGCGCCTCTTCTGGAAGCAATCCCGGCAGTACACAGGGCGGGTCCCGTCGGGCTTGAAGGGGACTTCCGCTTCCTGCCCGCACTCGGAACACGTGACCTTGTGCATCTCGCGCTCTCCGTACATGCCTTTCCTCCTTTTCTTCCCCAGACTAAGATGCGGATAACATCGCAAAATGCGCGCAGATGCACAACGAACGGTTATACTTTACTACGTGCATTTTTAGATTCTCTCCCCATCTCTTGGGTGAGAGGGGGCTGGCGTTACAAGTATTTAAAACTTTGGCCATCTGGCCGAAAGATGGGCCGGTCAGCCTCCCGTTGGCCCCACGGTAACGATGATGGCGGCATTCCACACTTCAAATGAACGGAATAACTCACTTTTTTAAATGTTTAACATTAAAAAGTTCACGTGAGCAGTTAATATGCACATTGTCGAAATTCAGTAATATTCGACCGCCATTATCGGGATGACGGAGGTCCATGGAATGCCGAGGATATGCGTCGTGCAGGTGAACGTGTCCGACATGGACGAGGCCATCTCGTTCTACGGCGATGTGCTGGGGTTCGGGATAGAGGACCGGTCCATGTACCCGCAGATCGTGCAGCTTCGCCACGAGGGCGTGCCCTTCATCATGAACCTCGTGTCCCGGCCCGCGTCGCTCGATTACCCGAACGTCGCGCAGACGCTGATCAACATCCAGGTCGAGGACCTGGCGTCGGCGATGTCCGAACTGCGGGAGAGGGGCGTGGACTTCGTCCACGACGCACCCCAGCCCTGCCCTGTCGGCGTCTATGCCGCCTTCAGGGATCCCTTCGGGAACGTGCACGAACTTCTCGAGTTCCGACGGCGGCCGAAGGGGCGCCGGTAACTATTTCATTTCCTCTCCAGATGCGCCACCGTAAGATGACGGACATTGTGCGGGCCCTGGTCCTCGGCACCGCCCAGGACGGCGGCGTCCCGCAGCCGGGGTGCGACTGCCTCAACTGCGCCGCCGCGCGGGCCATCCCCGAGAGGAGGCGGCTCGTCGCATGCCTCGGCCTTGTGGACGCGAAGGCGAGACGGACGTGGATCATCGACGCCACACCCGACCTCCCCGAACAGTACGACCTCCTGAGGGGGAACGCCCCGGGGTGCGCCTTCTCCGGCTTCATCCTCACCCACGCCCACATCGGCCACTACGCCGGACTCGTCCACCTCGGCAGGGAGGCCATGGGCGCGAGGCACGTCCCGGTCCTATGCACCGCGAGGATGGCGTCGTTCCTCAGGGGGAATGCACCCTGGTCGAACCTTCTGACCCGGGGCAACATCGACATCATCACGCTCGAACCAGATCGCCCGTGCCACCTCTCGGAGGACCTCGCGGTGATCCCCGTCGCCGTCCCTCACCGGGACGAGCTAAGCGACACGGTGGCGTTCATCATCGAGGGCCCCAACCGGCGCCTGTTCTACTGCCCGGACATCGACTCGTGGGACGAATGGGACAGGGACATCCGCGAGGTCGTCGCGGGGGTCGACGTCGCCCTGCTGGACGGCACCTTCAATGGACCGGATGAGCTCATCGGGAGGGACATGGCGGAGGTGCCCCACCCGCCGGTCGTTGACACGAGGGCGAGGCTCGCCGGGGTCGCCGTAGAGGTCCATCTGGTCCACATGAACCACACGAACCCCCTCCTGGGAGCATCGGAAACGATAAACGATGGAACATCGATACCGCTCTGATGACTATGAACATGCTCCGCATGGAGTTCTCCGACGGCATCGCCGTGCTCAGGATGGCGAACGGCGATAAGAATCCCATCGGGCCGCGCATGGTGCAGGAGCTCTCCGAGGCGGTCGGCATGGTCCGGGACGACCCGCGGGCCAGGGGCATCGTCCTCGCCAGCGCCGGCCAGAGGTATTTCTCCCTCGGGCTCGACCTCCCCAACATCATCGACCTGGCGCGGGTCGATTTCGAGGTCTTCTTCCAGGCTTACAACCGCCTCTGCACGGACCTCTACTCCCTCCCCAAGCCGACCGCCGCCGCCATCGGGGGCCATGCCATCGCCGGAGGGTGCATCCTCGCCCTCTGCTGCGACCATCGCTTCGTCGCGGAAGGGAAGGTCCTCATCGGCGTCAACGAGGTCAAGCTCGGGGTGCCTCTCCCGTACCACGCCCAGCGCATCCTCGCACAGATCGTCGGCGACCGCACGGCGATGCGGATGGCCGAGTCTGGCGAGTTCATCGTCCCGGAGGACGCGATGGCCATCGGCCTCGCGGACGCGGTCCTCCCGGCGGACCAGGTCGTCGGCGCCGCTGTCGAGGCCGTGCGACGGCTTGCCGCGCTCCCCGAGGACGCCTTCGCCCTCACGAAGATGAACAGGACCGAACCGGTCCTCAGGGACGTGGCCGAGAACGCCCCCGCGAAGGACCAGCGTTTCGTCGAGTGCTGGTACTCGGACGCGACCCAGGAGAGGCTGCGGAAGGCGATGGAGAGGTTCTAGTACCGATCTGTCACCTGTCCCTGTCCGACACAATGTGAATCTCCGACCAGTGGGGACCAGGACGGTCCGGTCCGATGCCCAGCCACTCTTCGGCAGAGATGTCGGGTTTCACCTTTGGAAATCCCTCCCAGCCGTAATTGTATGTGGCACCCGTCCCATCCTCCGCGATGAAGGGCACCTCATCTGGTACCAATTCGATCCGTTC
>JAKEGO010000118.1 GCA_022615805.1 Thermoplasmata archaeon | reverse complement strand
TCGACCAATTCGCTCGAACCCCGGGCGATCTCGCGCGATAGGTCCACGACCGCGGGATCGCTCATGGTTATCAACGGACTGCCCCAGAGGTACCTGCTCATGTTCTCATCGCACTCGCATGTTCCGCTGTCCCTTACGTTGAAGTCGATCGACCGCAGGACGACCGATACGTGGAGCCTCAATTCCACCGACTCCTGTGCGTCGAGCTGGTCGATGGTGTAATGGACGAACTCGTTCCCATGGGTGTCGTTCGTCCTCCTTTCGGGCTCGGTCTCGAACCTGAGGTCCCTGAGGGATTGCGTCCTCTCGTGATCGACCGGGATCGCCATTCGGAGCGGGATGTCGTATGCGGGCGCCGTTCCGAGGTTCTTCACCGTCACTATGATGTCGGCATTGACGATCGTCTTCTCGTACACGTAGATCTCGGGCCTCTCGGAAAGGAGCGACACCGCAGCGGTACCCGCGAGCAATAGGACGAGGACCACAGCGATGGCGAAGGCCCTCTTCATCGCCATCCCTCCTCGTCCCACAACCGGGCCAGCCTCACGCGCTCCTCTACGGGGTCGAATCCGTGGACCGGGAGCTGACTTTCGACGTAACGGACCCTGCGGAGCAGGCCGGCAAGGTTCGTGTTCTGGATCTCCAGCCCGGGCCGCTTGTTGACCTCGAGGACCATCGGCCCCTTCCTGTCGAACACGATGTCGACGCCCGCGTATCCCAGCCTGCTCGCGGCCTGGGCGAGGCATGCGATGCGGAGGACCTCGCTCCATTCGGGGACCTTCATATCCGTGAGCCTCGCCCCTGTGTCAGGGTGGTCGACGATCTTCCCCCCGCGACCCCGCCAGAACGGGTTCATCCCGCGCCCGTCCGATATGCGGAGCCCCATCCCGATAGCGCCCTTGTGGAGATTGGCCTTGCCCTCCGACTCCTTTGTCGGTAGCCGCGTCATGGCCATGACGGGGAATCCCTCGAACACGATGACCCTTATGTCGGGGACGCCGCTGGTGTAGAACGGCTTCATCCATCCGTCGGTGACGACCTTCTCCTCGACGATCGCGACGTCCTCCCACGTGGAGGTGAACCCGCCATCGACGATCCTCGCGATGTGCGACCGCAGGTCCTCCTCGGTGATCTGCTCGCCCTTGACGGAGAGATCGTCCTTCCCGGGACCAGTGCGGTCGACTACCCATATCCCCTCGCCTCCGAACCCCCTTGACGGTTTCACCACGAAGCTGTCCAGCCCGCGGATCCTTTCCATCGCCTCCGGGATCTCCCTCTTCCTCGCGATTATCGCATACGAACGAGGGGTCGGAATATCGAGCTGGTGCATCGTCCTCTTCATCCGGTCCTTGGAAAGGTGCTCGAACAGGCTCCGCGGATTGTGCCCGAACACGATCTCCCGGTTCCGCTCGTTCATTCCCATGATGTCCGACGTCGAAGCGCCTGAGCGGATCGTCGGGGAGAACCTCAAATGCTCCGAGACGCGGAACCTGACCTTCAGGCCTATCAATGCGTTGAGGAGCACGAGGACGGGCCATGTCTCCGGATTGAGCGTGACCACCAGGACCAGCCTTCTCTCCGACATGACCAGTACCGCGACGACGGTGATCGCGAACGTGCCGAGGACCCTCTTCGACGGCTCGATCCAATCGATCTCCTTGACCTGCTGGACGAACCGGTCGGCGAGCCAGGACGTGACGAGCACCGGAAATAGAAGTGCGGCCTCGAGCACCCGCACGTGGTAGAACTCTCCCACAAGCTCGAGCACCGTGATGGTCACTCCCGAGATGATTATCAGGATGGCGATGCGATGGCTCGATGGGATGCCCAGCGGGCTGATCACGAGCGCCGCCGACATGACGATGAGGAATATGTTCGCGTAGATGACGAGGCCCCAGAAGAGTCCCGCCTGCAAGATGCCCAACGCGATTATGCTCGGTCCGAAGACTCCGAAGGATTTCACGCCCCCGACGTTCCTCAGGACGGCGATCACGGTGACCGCGAGCATCAGCTGGAAGAAGAGGGTGGATGCCTCGAGCACGGGCTGGAACTCCACGAGATTCCTCCGGACCCACAGGACGAAGATCGCGGACAGCGCGGCGAAGATCAGGAGCCAGATGACCTCCTCTCGCTTCATTCATCGCCTCCTTTTCCCCGGCCCTCCTTGCGCTCCTTTCCGATGTGGGAGCGGTCGATCCCCTTGATGATGAGAGAACCCGCGGCGATCGCTGTCAGTGCGAGTGCGAGCGCCGTCATGATGGACCCCAACGACGGAGCATCGTCGCCCTTCGAGCCATCGAGGATCCTTTCACCGTCGTAGCTCACCATCACATCGACCTCGTCGGTCTCCACGCGCCATGCGAGGTGGCCACCATGCGAGGCGAGCGTCACATCGAGATACGCTATCTCCCCGTATCCTGCATCTCTGACCGTTCCCCTTATGCTAACGAAGGTGTCCCAATCCGGCCTTGATGCATTGATGGGGTGGACCAGGACCGTGATAACGTTCGACGACACGAGGTTCATGCCGTCCGAGGTCACCGCCATCCCTTCGATGCTCCCGGGCGGGAGCGTCGTCGCGAGGACGTACATGCCTCCTCCGACCGGGTCCATCTCCAGGTCCACCTCCTCCGCCAGGTTGAGACGGACGTAGGCGGGCGGATCATGATCGGCGTCCTCGTAGGCGGCCGTGAAGGCGAACAGGGTCTCGGATGTGCCCTCGATGTCGTTCACGAAGAGGGTGATCGCTGGAGGGTTTCCATATGCGGGAGCGACCGTGACGGTGAGGTCCCCGGTCGAAGACGTGGAAAGCCCGTCCGAGGCGGTGAAATGGAAATCGTGTTCCCCGACCGTCAGTTCCAGGGATAACCCGAAGGTCATCGATGTGCCGTTCCTCTCCTGCATCGACATCATGTAACGCGCCGAGTCGAGGACCAGATGCACGCTCTCGGGCACCTGCCCGACCGGATCGTCGACATCGATGCTGAAGGCGGCAGTGCCGGTCGCGTTCATGGGGGACTCGACAGCGCCGTCGGTCAATACCGGAGGTGCGTTCAGAAGGGGTTCGACGCGGAACAGCGCCCACAGGGCCGTGAAGGTCGACGAGACCGCGGAGGTGAAGAACGGGTTCGTTGCGAACCCGAGGTCAGGGTTCCTGAGGCTTTCGAGGTATGCGATCAGCGTAGCGTTGCCCTCGAGGGGCCGCCCCAGGTAGTGGAGCGCGAAGACGGCATCGTAGGTGTAGTAGGACCTCGAGAAATTGCCTGGTGCCGTGGTATTGACGGGTGAACGCCTGAACCCGCCGTCGGGGTTCCAGGCGCCAAGGACGAATCCCTCGATGGCGTTCGGCCTGGGCGGTGCATCGCCGAGGATGTGCAGACCGTGCACGGCCCTGTACGTCGAGCCGAGCTCCGAAGATCCATCGTCCGCGAAGTTCCCGAACCCTCCGTCGGGATTCTGGAGGGAGGCGAGGTACGTGCGGGCTCCCTCGTCGTTCAGTGCTCGGGAGCCGAGGACCTGCAGCGCCCTGAGGGCGCGGTACGTGTAGGCGCAGCGGGACACGTAACCGGCCGCGAACCCGAACCCGCCGTCGTGGTTCTGGCACGATCTAAGGTATGCGACCGTCGATGCCATGTCCTCGATCGGTTCCCCGAGAAGTTGGAGCGTCATGACCGCGCGGAATGTGGACTCCACGTTCGACTCGCCTTCCTCGCCGAAACCACCGTCCGGGTTGCGAAGTCCGGTGACATACCCGACGACTGCGGTACGGTTCCTCGGCGCCCTCCCGATCAGGTTGAGGACGGAGACCGCGTCGAAGGTCACCCTCATCGTGGACGCGATCCCGGGGTACTCGCCGAACCC
>JAKEGO010000117.1 GCA_022615805.1 Thermoplasmata archaeon | reverse complement strand
GCGGCCCTCTCCATCCCCGCCCTCCAGAACGAGGAGGGCGCCATGGTGCTCTCCGACGCCCTGGTCGCCGCGGGAAGGGTCGGGATGGCGCGCGAGGTCGCCGTCGCGTCGGGGGACGAGGAGCTCCTGGAATGGATCATCGAGGAGACCGGGTGGCGGGAGGTCGCGCCCGTGGAGCGCCTCGTCGACCTGCTGGTGGCCATCCCGGGCGGCAAGGTCATGTGGCGCGTCAGGGCCCGGCTCGAGGAGGTCCGAGGGGCCGAGGGGTTCGACGGACTCGTCTCCAGATTGCGCGAGAGGTACCGGAGGAGGCCGGCGCTCATGAAGGTCCTCGACGACATATCGGTGTGATCGCGGCGCCACGCAGAACGGACCCGGCCCGCCGAGGGGTCAGTCCGGATCCCGGGGAGGCGGTCTCGATGCGCGGCCGAACACGTCGGGGTCTTCCGGCGGATGGCGACCTTCTGGGGCCGGCCGGCGGCCGCGGAACTCCTCGATGCTCGTCGGGACGTAACCGTCGTCCGCCCATTCGTGCGGCGGGGCTCTTGTCCTGCCGCGGGGATGCCCGCCCGTGGGCTCCCGCCACTCGCTGCCCGGACGCTCTGGCCTCATCGGTCTGGTCGGGACGGGGCCTTCATCCCGCGGAGGCGCCGGCCTGTCCCCCGTCCTGAGGTCCCCGTAGGTCAAGGGGCCTGCCATCCCGACCGGCGGCATCTCCATGGCCTTCCGGTCCGCGCGATCCCGGTCGGGTCGGTGGGACGCCGCCACCCCGGCGATGAGCCCTATCAACAGGAAGGCGACCAGGAAGAGGCGGGCCGGCATCGCGAAAGGGTCGAAGCGCTCCTCCCCGCCGTCGGCCGCGTCGCGGAACGGGGAGTACGGGGTGGCCGGGTCGAGGATCTCGATGTCTGCCAGGTCGATCTCGTCGGGCAGCTGCCCGATGCGGCCGCCGGCGGACGTCGTCTCCGCGTAGTAGTAGTCGCTCCCGTTGTGGCTCACGTAGGAGCCGAAGAGCCCGGGGGCGGCGACGCCGGTGGCCATGTGGCTGACGTTGTCGTTCAGGACCAGGAACAGCACGGCGTCGTCCCCGAGGGCGATGACCATCGATGCGTAGAGCACCGATTTGTCCTCGCAGTCGCCGGCGCCGTCGACGAGGGTCTCGAGGGGGAATCGCGGGTACTCGGGCGTGCCGGCGCTCTCGTTGTCCGTCACGTAGGGCACCGATTGCACGAGGGATAGCGCGACGCCGAGGTCCGAGAACCCGTGCCGGTCAGCGAGGGCGGCCACCTTCATCGCGACGATCTGGACGTAGGGGTCGTCGGGCGTGATAAGCCTGCCGTACATGACGCGCTCGGAGATGGAGTACGACCGGTAGCCGTCGATGTGGCGGTCCGAGACGGGCATCTCGAGTGAGAGGGTCATGCTCCGGGGGCCCTCCTCGTGCTCCCATTCGATGGACACGACCGTCGTCCCAGATGTCTCCGCGGAGGCCGTGGGGAGCGCCGCATCGAACGCCGCGGCAAGGAGAAGGAGCGCGATGGCGAGGTCCGACGCGCCGGGTCTCCGGACCCGCGCCTCGCCGTCCCTGGGTGACCGTGGCATGCGGGGCCATTGCAGCATCGATATAAATACTGAACGCCGCATGGCAGGGCGGAGCCTATGTCCGACGCCCGGACCGCTCGGCTTGCCCATCAGTCGTCATTTGTCGGCGAGGCGTTCCTCGTCATCGCGGTCCATTGGCGATCGGGACGGCGTCCGGGGCGAGGCCTTCGTTGACAGGTCCCGCGTCCCGCGTGAGCTTCATCTCGAGACCGCCGTGGATATACGGCGTATCATCTCCTGGCGCGTCGCGAAGTGCGCGCGGAAGGGATCGAGGATGCCGTTGAGCGCTTCGGCCGTCGAGGCCTTCAGGTCGGCGGGGTGGACCTCGCCCGCGGCGAAGGCCCTCCCGAGGTCAGCGGCGGTCTCGAACTCGACGTCTCCGCCCCACTTCTCGTCCCGGAGGACGGTGAACCTGCCGATGTAGGGGAGGACGACGTGTTCCGCGATCTCGAAGACCGGGTTCCCCTCCGCCGTCGCGGGGCAGAAGGCCTTCTTGAGCCTGCGCTTCACCACGTCGGAGCCGTCGTGGACGGCGATGGTCCCCTCGGGGTCCGATTTGGACATCTTCGCCTCGAGGGGATCCATCCTCCCGCCCGACTTGAGGCCCGAGATCAGTGGCGTGTGGACGGCGACCGCCTTCTTCCACCCGAGCTTGTCGGCCACGTCCCTCTGGAGCATGTGCGCGTGCCTCTGGTCCATCCCCCCGAGGGCGAGATCGAGGTCCATCCTGAAGATGTCGGAGACCTGGAGCGCGGGGTAGAGGAACTTCGACATGTCCGAGTCCCCCTCCTCCTCCGACCGACCCATGATGGTCATCGCCCGCCGGGTCCGCGCCAGCGTCGAGGCCTTCATGACGCGCATCACTGTCTCCCAGTATCCCATGGAGTCCATGAGGTCGGAGGCGTACAGGAACCTGCACGGGATGTCGGCCACCCTGAAGACCTCCTCGAGGTACTCGCCGCACAGGCGGATAGTGCCGATGTCGCCGCCGAGCTTGTCGTTCACGAAGGCGTGCCAGTCGGCCATGTAGACCGTCAGGTCGAAACCGGCGTCGGCGACCTCCCGCATCTTGCGCATGCAGACGAGCCACCCCACGTGCACGATGCCCGAGGGCTCGAACCCGATGTAGGCCTTCCCGCCTCCGGCGTCGAGCAGGGCGGACAGTTCGCCGGGCGTGACGACCTCGGCGTCCCGGGATATCGCCTGCAGGTGGTCGGTCATCGGCGGATGGATGCGGCGCGACGTAGTAAAGGGTTTTGGCCGTCATCACCGCGCGCTTCGGGGAACGCCTCGAACGCGGTCGCCTGAAGGGCACGAGAGGTGCGAACGCCTCGGATGCAGTGAAAGGTCAGGGGAGTTTGACCTCAGCGATCATCTTCCCTGATTCTACAAAGTATAGACGGAACATGGACCCTGGTCCCGCAGGACCGCCATGCTCGGAAGATGTGATGTGTATCATGTCCCCTGAAGATAATTTTTCCCGGTTCAAACTACCGAAATTCTCGACCGCGAGGAAATTGCTCTCGTTGAGCTCTCCGGGCAAAGATCCCATCTTCCCTGATAGTATTACCCTGTTCTCTGGGTCCAATAGTTGATACTGGACATGACTGAAGACTACAGCGCAATCGATGTCAGCGACGTGGATGGTCAAGTTGCCATCTGCCTTGTCCACTGCGAGCGTCGCGGTCGGGGTCGAGCCTTGATATCCCTGATCGATCCAGTCCCGATCGAGCAATAAAATCGTCAAGATCAGTATCAGCGTCAGCATCGGCGCGGTCGACTTGAGCGATGGCTCTGGCAATCGGTCGTTCTTGTAGAGGACTAGGCCAATGCCCATCGACAGTGTGAGCACTGGTACGGATATGCATATGGAATCGGGGTGAATTTTCCCATCTGTGGTCATCATCGACATGTATGCGAGCAGGCCAAAGGGTATCGACAGGACGATCAACCCGATCCCGATGGCAGGGCGGGACATCATCCTTCCACTTCCCGTATCCCCATGCCACGCGATATACCACGATTTTCATTAACCTTTCGAACCAGAAACGGCTTTATCAGAGGAACGGTATCCCGTGCCGTGATCCCCCTCTACGTCCACATCGCCGGAGGAGACGACCCGAAGCGGAACACCGCCCGCAAGCTCGCCCGCTTCGGATTCGTCGAGACGGTCCCCCGCCGGCGCCTCGGGGACGCCGGCGTCGTCCTCGACCCGCGGGTCAGGACGGCCCTCTCGCGGGGCGACCGCGCCGCCGCCGAGGACCGGGGCCTCCTCGCCATCGACACCTCGTGGGCCACTTTCGAGGAGGCCTTTCCGGATGTGGCCGAGCGGGGCCGCGCCCTTCCGTACCTCGTCGCCGCCAACCCGGTCAACTACGGCAGACCGTGGCGCCTGTCGACGGCGGAGGCCCTCGCCGCGGCCGTCTTCATCCTCGGAGAGCCGGCGATGGCCGACGAGATGATGTCCAAGTTCAAGTGGGGCCCGCAGTTCATCGCCCTCAACCGCGAGCCGCTGGAGGCGTACGCCGGGGCGCAGGACTCGAGGGCCGTCGTGGCGGTGCAGGAGGAGTTCATGCCGCCTGAGGATCCGGAAGGCTGAATCGCCCTGTACACGTGTCGTCGGACGCCTCGGTACCGAACGCGACGTTAAGATCGACCTGCGCCGGACAACTGTCGTCGTCCTCTCAGGGGCCCGGGATCGAAGATATCACACGAAACCGGTCGGTCGCGGTTTTTTGGCAGGTGCCCTGCGGACGATGGTCTGACGGAACAAGGTGTCCCATCGATAGCCATGGCTGCGATCATTGTGCGGTCGGACCGATTGCGATCGACCGGGTCGATGGGCCTGTCTAATCCGCGTCGGCCTTACCGGACTTCGTTTCGTCCGCTGCGCCCTTCCTACCTCCCTTTCGCCTCGAGCCCTTCCTGCGGGCCTTCCGCCTTCCCTTCGGCCTGGCGGCCTTCGCGGGCTTCAGCGCCTCGGGAGATGCGAGCGCTTCCCGTCCAGCCGGCGAGATCACCCATATGCCCCTCGGGGAGTCCTTCACGAGGAGCCCTTCCTTCACCAACCGGATGCGCACCATCTGAGCGGCCTGCCGCCACTTCTCCATCGATGGGATCGACGGCACGGGCTCCATGTCGAAGTCGTTGAGGATGTCCTTCATCTGCTCGAAGACGTTGTTGAGGACGTCGCCGGTCTTCGCCGAGCCGCCGAGGTCGGAAAGGGCCTTCAGGATCGGCGCGACATACGCGTGGTCGGGCGTCTTCTTCCCGCGTGCGGCCCGCCGGCCGGGCTTGCGCCCCACCTTGGCGGCCTTCTTCTCCGGATCGTCGTCGGCTCGGCCGCGAACCTCAACACCCTCGGGCTTGCGTCCCACCCTGGCGGCCTTCTTCTCCGGAGCCTTCCTCGAAGGTGCCGGCATCCCGCCGTAGATGCCCGCCAGCTCCTTCTCGGCGTCGCTGAGGGAGCGCTGGATCCCGTCGACGATGGTCGCCGCCTCCGAGATCAGTTTCGTGCGGGTGTAGTCGCCATGCTCGAACGCCTTCATGCCGTCGGACTGCAGCTCGGCGTGGAGCCGCTGCACATCCTTCAGGATGCCGTCCAACGCGGACGTTATTTCGTTCTTCGCCATTATCGAATCCTCCGTATAACCAATATAGCAGGCAGTATATATTACTTATTATTTTATTGGACCCCGATGGGGATCCGACCCGATCATTCGATCGGATGCAATTATTAAATATGGAAAGGTTCGGATCTGTTAAACCGAGGGATAATAATCCGATCGGACGCGGTGAGGCCCCATGAGATCATTTAATGAATTGAGGGATTTATTCTACGTGGGGAGATGTAGTGATAGATACTGATAATAAAGAAGCACATCTTAATTAAATTTAAGGTGAAATGCTTATGAAGGCCACACTTGATAATTACACTACCAAAACACGAATAAAACCTAGCCGTGTATTGATTCATAAGCCATCGCCTTTTAATAAAGCAGAATGGATGGTATTGATAAGTCAATTGGTTGGACCCCAATGACTTCATGGCGTTCGCAGCAGGACAACTCTTCGATCGTTACGAGTAAGAAAGTACTCGATATTGCGTTGAAACGTAATAATTCTTACTCATCGAGAATACCTACTATTTGGCGGGGGGTAAACTCCGAGATAACGAAAATGCCCGGGGCATAAAATACCCCAACCTCTGCATATTATCCACATCGGCGATCCTGACGCAGAACAGGTATGCTCGGAAATATTAGGTCTAACCAAGCTGAACTGGAATACTACTTCATTCTCAACATACGATCCAATAACATTAGAGTTTGCCGTTAAAGTCGGTTCTATACCTCCTGAGTTACCAGAGGATGCCAAAGTTCGGGACCACTATGGATCCAATATATGATTATAGAACATCACTAAGAGGTTTCCATTCAGTATGATCCGCATCCACTTAATATTCGTCATTGTAGTTGATCTTCCAGATCTCAGCGACCTTGAAATTTTCCCGCCCTTGAATTTTATACCTTTCGTACTTGATCGCCGCTTCGAGACGACCATGCCGATGACATGCGGACCTCCGGGCTCCGTCCCTTCAGAGGACCGGTTCCACGGGGAACCTCTCCGGATCGAGGACCTCCCTCGCGTGCCGCATGACCTCCCCGAACTCCTCGGGCTTCAGCCTGCGGTCGAGGCCTTCGGCCTCCCTCGCCCTCCACTCGGGCCGGTACTGGTCCATTATGTTCACCCTGGCGTTCTGCAGGTTGTCCGCTATCCAGTCGATGGCCGGCTTCGAGCAGCACTCGGCGTGGCCGGGCAGGACGAGGTGGCGGATCATGAGGTCCGCGTGTTGCTCTCCGAGGCGGTGGTTCCTGCCGACGACCTCCGAGTACATCTTCACGCCGGAGAGGCGCTCCGCGCAGGCGTCGTTCCCGTACTTCAGGTCTGTCAGGTAGAGGTCGACGACGCCGTCGAGGAGGGCCATGGCCTCCCCGGTCATGTACATGTTGGAATTCCAGACCACCGGGATCGGCGCGGCCACGTGCATGAGGGCCTCGAGGATGAACGGGAGGTCCGGCGTCGGCTCGCCCCCGACGAAGTTGACGTTCCTGCCGCCTCCCCGGAGGAAGCGGGCGGGAAAGAGCGGCAGTTCGCGGTCCACGGCACCCCACCTCATGTCGATGGCGTCGGCCATCTCTTCCGGGGTCATCTCGGCGCCCCTCTCCGGGCGCTGGCTGATGTCGTGGTTCTGGCAGAAGAGGCACCGGAAGTTGCATCCGCTGAAGAAGATCGTGTGCGACGGCACCAGTTCGGCCTCCTCGCCGGTGTGGAGGAACTCGCTGGTGACCCTCGGTTCCAGCACCCCGCACCTCCCCCTCTTCCCCGCGGTCCTGTCGGCGCCGCAGCGCCACTCGCACAGGGCGCACGACCTCATCATCGCGGCCGCGGCCTCCGCCTTCCTGGCGAGGTCGCCGGAGGATCGGCTCCGGTGGAATGCCGGGAGTGCCCGCCCGGCGAGTATCCGCTGGTAGCGTTCGAGGGCCATCGCCGCCAGATGCGCGTCGCCCTTTTAACCCTTGAGGGCCCCGCTCTCTGCCCCCGGCACAAGGGAACGCGCCTGTTCCATGACCTCCTCCTCCCGGGCCGGGAAACCTTTTAATCGGACACCCCGCTCTCCGTTGCATGCCCGACGGAGCCGGCGCGCCCGGAAGGAGGGCATTCCCGGAGACCGAGGCCCACGCTCTGATGAGGGAGTACGGGGTACCCATGGTCCGGACCCTCCTCGCGAGGGACGTCCGCGAGGCCGCGGCGCGGTTCACCGAGCTCGGCGCGATCCCGGCCGTGCTCAAGGTCTCGTCGCCCGACATCCTCCACAAGACCGACGTCGGCGGCGTGAGGACCATGATCAGGTCCGCGGACGAGGCCGCGGAGGCCTTCGACGGCATCATGGCGTCCGTCAAGCGGCTGGCGCCTGAGGCGGCGGTCGAGGGCGTCACGGTCCAGCCCTTCGTCGAGCGCGGGGTCGAGGTCATCGTCGGCGGCCTCCGCGACCCGCAGTTCGGCCCGGTCGTGGTCTTCGGCCTCGGCGGCGTGTGGGTCGAGCTCTTCAAGGACGTCTCGTACAGGCTCGCCCCAACGACACGGGAGAAGGCCCGCCGGATGACGATGGAGATCAGGGCGGCCCCCGTACTGAAGCGCTACAGGGGCGGCGAGCCCGTCGACATCGACGCCCTCGCCGACATGATCGTCAGCGTGTCGAGGCTCATGGCGGAGAGGGAGGACGTCGCCGAGGTCGACGTGAACCCGATATTCGCCCGCCGCAACGGCGCATTGGCCGTGGACGTCAAGGTCCTGGGAGGCGGTCGTCAATGAACGCGCTTCGCCCGTCCAGCGTGGTCCTCGTGGGCTCATCCTCCATGGTCGAGGAGATCGGGATGACAGCCCCCTCGTTCTTCAGGGGGGTCGAGGCGAACCTGCGGGCCTTCCGCGGGGACATCGCCGTCGTGGACATCGACGCCCCCGTCGAACCGGCCGGCGACATGGCCGTCATCGCGCTCCCGCCGGGCCTCTCGCTCGAGTGGGCCGAGAGGTGCGCATCCGCGGGTGCGAGGGCGATCGTCCAGCTCACGGGCGGGTTCACCGCCGAACAGCGCGCGGCCTACCGGCGGCTCGTCGACCGCTTCGGCTTCAGGCTCGTGGGTCCGAACTCCATCATGGGATACATCGACACATCGATCGGCCTCAACACGGCATTCAACGAGGGCATCACCCCGCTCCCGGGGCCGGTCTCCTTCATAGTCCAGAGCGGAGGGGTCGGCGCCGCCGTCCTCGACACCGCCATCTCGGAGGGGGTGGGCATATCGAGGTTCGCCTTCGTGGGCGACAAGGTCGACGTGGACGACGAGGACCTGCTGCGCGCCTACGCCGAGGACCCGGGGACCAGGGCGATCGGCATGTACGTCGAGGGCGTCCGCGACGGCCGTTCCTTCGTGGAGACGGCCTCGGAGGTCTCCGACCTCAAGCCGGTGGTCGCGCTCAAGGGCGGGATGAGCAGGGAGGGCGCGAGGCGCGCCAGCTCCCACACCGCCTCCGTCGCGGGGTCCGACGACATCTTCGAGATCGCGTTCAGGGAGGCCGGCATCCTTCGCGTCCCGTCGATCCAGTCCCTCATCCACACGACCTTCGCGCTCGCGCTGCAGCCCCCCCTCTACGGCAAACGCCTCGCGGTCGTCAGCAACGTCGGCGGTCCCGCGATCCTCGCGGCTGACGCGGTCGTCAGGGCCGGGCTCCGCATGGCGAGCATCGGGAGCGACACCGCGGAGACCGTCCACGGGACCTACCCGGGCGTGGAGCTCATCAACCCGGTCGACATGATCGCGGACGCCGACGGGGAGAGATACCGGGACGTGCTCGAGGCCGTCCTGTCCGACGGCAACGTGGACGGCGCCATCGTGATAAACCAGATGAAGTCCTGCTTCTTTCGTGAGGATGATGTCACCGGGATCATCGAGTCCCTCTCAAAGACCGACAAACCGGTGGTCGATGTCGTCCCCGGGGGCCGCGATTTCCAGCTGCTCAGGCGCAGGTTCATCGAGGCCGGCGTCCCGGTCTACACCGACCCCTCCCACGCCGTCGAGGCGATGGACGCGCTCCACCGCTACTCCCTTGTCAGGCGCGGGGAGTACGTGTGAGCCGGTCCGTATGTGCTTCGCTGGAGCGGGGATCCCCCTGTTGGCGGGAAAAGGTTTTTGGGATTGTCCGAGATAAGCGTCCCGTGGGCCGGTACGACTCCTCAACCGCTCCTTGGCGGGCATTCGCCATGGCCACCGCAATCCTCGCCCTCCTCTCCCTTTCTGCCACGTCGGCGGACGGCTCCACCGTGATCGTCGACGACGACGGCGGGCGCTGGGCTGACGCTATGGACCTGCAGAATGGCCTCGGCATGGCCTCGGACGGCGACATCGTCCTATTGTTCGCCGGGTCCTACGATGGGGCGATCATCGACACCATCGTCACGCTCAGTGGGAACGGCACGCGGGCGACCGCGTTGGAACCGGAGGGCGATGGCCTCTGGATCGTGGCTGACGGGGCCGAGGTGTATGGCATCTCGGTCTCGACGGATACAGGCGGCCCCTCCTCGGTGGGGATCAGGGTGACCGGCGACGGCGTGGAAGTCCGCGACTGCGAGGTCTCCGGGTTCGGGACCAGCGTCCTCCTCGAGGGATGCTCCGGCTCCGTCGTGAGGGATGTCACGTGCCGGGACGCGGCATGGGGCATCCTCCTCGCCAACGCGACGGACTGCGACGCGATCGACTGCACCGTCCTCCCGGCCGCGGACGCCAGCACCAGATATCGCGACCCTGGCGCGCTCAGGAGGGACGACGCGGTCAGGTTCGCGGCCGCGGCCGACCAGCACTACGGGTGGGAATCGATGACCGTGCCGCCGGGCGACCGCGAGGCCGTGGAGGCGTGGATGGAGGACGACGACGTCAGGGACCTGGACTTCGTCATCGCCTCGATGGGCGACTGGATCAGCGACACCCGAGCCCCCGGGACGTGGCAGGACACCGACGAGACATGGGACGTCGTCGTCCGGGAGAATGCCGACCGCCAGATGCTCCCCTACTACTGGGTCTTCGGGAACCACGACATCACGAACTACGAATACATGATCGACGGCGACCCCGTCCGGAAGGAGGGGACCGGCAGGGCGATCTCCGGGATGAACGAGAACAACTACGCCTTCATGTACGACAACGTCCTCTTCATCTGCGCGGCCCAGACGACCATCCTCTACACGCTATCCGGTTTCCAGCGGGAGTGGATCGCGCACCTCGTCGAACGGTACCCCGACCATGCCACGGTCATCATGGCGCATCAGGCGACATCCGAGACCACGGGCGCCGGCGACAACAGGTCGAGCTCGTGGACCGCCAACGATTACGGGGTCCACAACGACATCACGTGGTGGCGCCGCCTGTTCGACGACAACCCCCAGATAGTGCTCTACATCCACGGGCACAAGGAGAAGGGCCACAACACCACCGTGCTGGATTCGCATGCGGATGCCAACGAGACGTGGGACGACGACTGCACATTCGTCCTGGTGCCCAGCGACGGCCGAGGGATCTTCATCCCCGACCAGCTCGGCTGGGGGTACGTGTTCGAGATATCCGATTCCGGAATATCGATCGATTGCTACGACGCGCTGGAGCGTACCTTCATCGAGGATGCAGCCCTCGGGATGCCGTACGATCGCCCGGCCACCGGGTACGACGTGACCGACAGCGGGATGGAGTGGTTCAGCATACCGAAGCAGCTCCTCGACGGCCAGCGGTGGACGTGGAGCAACCAATTCGTCGCCGACGGCTACCGCGTCGACCTCATCGGGACGGACCTGACCGAACAGCTCGACAACGCGGACCTGGAGGGGTTCGACCCGAGCACGAGCACGAACGCGCTCTGGTACGAGGTCCGCGGGGACGAGCGCGCCATGAACAAGGCGACCGGCGAGACCGACGGGTTCATCCTCATCAACGGCGGCCAGACCCTGGAGATCGCCACATCGCCGTCCAACGAGGGCATGTTCATCGAGGGGAACGTCCCGTACAACACTGCGATCGCCGTCCCGGGGAGCGAGTACGAGATGGCATGCCAGGTCTCGACGGCCGGGGGGAACGGCACGATAGACCTCCTCGTTACCATCCCGAGGGACCACGACCTGTATCACTGCGTCCTGAGGGACGAGATCATCGCCTCCAACGTTTCGGTCAACGGGACGATGGGGTGGGTGAGCGCGAGGTTCACCGTCCCGGACGATCCGGACGCATGGTTCGTACAGCCGAAGGTGCATTTCGATAAAGGCGCATCCTACGTCATGGATGCCTGGAGCCTCACGATGGTCGGAGAGGGCAACGCGACCCGTGACTTCGGCTTCACCCTCAACGGCTGGAGCGGCAGGGCGGCCGGCACGCTCGGCGATGGGGAGTTCTCCTCCGTCGGGCTGTCGCCGGACCTCATGCGGAACAACCTCTCGTTCGAATGCTCGATAGGCGGGAACAGAGCGGGGATGCTCAGCCTCGTCTACGAGAGGCCGCAGCTCTGGAGCGACGACGTGACCTTCGGCATCGCGGACCCGGCGCAGACAGCGGTCCGGATCGAGGACCGGTCCCCTTTCAACCGCCTCACGACGGTGATGTCCTTCGAGGGCGCTCGCCTCGGCCTCGCCCGGGACGCCTTCGGGAGTGCGGTCTTCCACGATAAATTCACCTATCTCTCCCGAGAGAACGGCACTGCCATCGACGGCGTGTACGACCTCGCGAGGGTCATGGCGACCGTTGGGGTGACCGTTTCCGGTGGCGGCGGCAACCGGGTCACGGGCTTCCGAACGGAGGGGACCGGCGTCGGGATCGTCCTCTCCCGGACGGACGGCAACGTCGTCAGGGGAAGCATCCTCCTGATGTGCGAGGACGTTCACGTGGCATGCATCGGCTCGACCGGCAACGTATTCTCATCGAATATCCTGGTCACCGGCGAAGGTGCCGACGCCGCGCCCGACCTCGGCACGATCGGGGACGAGGTGGTCGTCATCCACGAGGACTCGCCAGACAACTTCTGGAACGAGACCCTGGTCATCGGCATGACCGACTACATGTTGATGGTCAGGGAGATCGAGGATGATGGGGGCGGCTCACAGGTCCGCCACGTCTTACTCGTGGGCATCGCCCTTGTCGTCGTGGCGATCGCGATCGCCGACCTCCGGACGGCCAAGCGTTAGCGGACCGATCGCGTGACCTCCGCCGTTCGTTCTGCGGAGGATGGGACGCTCGATCGCGCATAACGCTCATGTCGCCATGTCACAGCCCGTTCCCATCCATGATCCCAGGAGCGTTCTGCCATGACGCTGGACCCCGAGCCCGCCATGCCGTTTTTTTAGTCTCCTGCAATGGATCCCGCCCCCCGCCCTCCGGGGGAACGCGTTGAAATTGGCGCCGAACCGGGTGAACGTCATCTTAGAGGGAGAATGTACACCATGGTCGTTCAGGACGTGAATGGCACATACGCAAGGTGACGCCCGATGGGGGGCGTACGAAAGGGATGTGGTTGCGGGAGGGAATAAGCCACACCTTGCGTATGGAACCCGCAACCGTCCCTACCACACGTACCCCATTTATAACCCTGACTTGGTTACAACCGGTCGCATGGTGTGATAACCACTGCACCATCGCGGTGCCGGGGGACCGATGGGCCCATCCGCCTCATCCCTCGCGGGTGAAACCGCTCCATTCCGGCGCGTGTTCGAGGCGGGATCTCGAAACGATGTCGTACAATGGCCCCTTCGGCGTCAGAGTGCTGCGCATGAGCAGCACCTCCGACACCCGCTGAACCCCGAAGTCCGTCGTCCCGTTCCCATCCACCATCCTCCTTATCCTCTTCGCCGGATTGGCGCTCTTCACCCGCGCGATGGTCAGGTGTGGGGTGAACTCCGAGGGGGAGAACCCTATCCGCTCCAGCTCCCTTCCGACGGCATCCGCGAGGGCGACGATGGCATCCCTTGGCCCCCCCTCTCCGATCCCGATCCACAGGACCTTGATGTACCGCTCGTCCGGGAAGACGCCGAGACCGACGAGTGGCATCTCGAAGGGCGCCCTCCCTTCGGTCGCCCATCGCAGCGCATCGGCGATCTCCGCCGTCCTGGTATCATCGACCTCACCGAGGAACCTGAGCGTCATGTGCAGGTTGTCCGGCGCCACCGGTCTGACCCCCGAGCCTCTCAGGGCATCGAGTTCGAAGAGGGTCCTCCCGATCTGCGGGGTCGCGTCAACCTTCACGGCGACGAACGCCCTCATCCCTCACCTCCTGAGCGCATCGGGCAGGGCATCTATCACGTCGGTGGCGAGGAGGGAGAGACCGAAGACCTCGTAAGCGATGTCGCCCGCCCTCCCGGTCACGTATGCACCGGTGCGGGCGGCGTCGAAGGGTTCCATGCCGCGCGCGATCAGCCCGGCGACGCACCCCGCCAGGACGTCCCCCGTCCCGCCGACGGTCATCCCGGGATTCCCCGTGCGGTTGAGCTTGCGCCGATCGCCCTCGACGATGAGGTCCTCGACACCCTTGAGGAGGACCGTGAAGCCCGTCCTCGACGAGACGTCGGCGGCGGCCGCCGAGAGGTCCTCGCCGGTCGAGATCCCCCGGAGCTCACCCTGGTGCGGGGTCAGCACGCCGCGGCCGAAGGCCGGCCGACCCGCGAAAAGGTCCGCGCTGTCGGGGAACGCGGCGAAGGCGTTGAGGGCGTCGGCGTCCATCACGAGGGGGACGCCCCTCCTCGATGCCTCCCCCACGAGGAGGTGCACCGCCTGGTCGGTGAACGAGTGCCTTCCGAGGCCCGGCCCAAGGAGAAGGGCGTCGAAACCGTCGAGCATCTCGACCACCCTGTCCGCGCCGGCGGGGGCGAGGTGCTCCCCGGGGAGCCGTCGGACGATGATGTTCGGGCTGAAGCCCGCCACCGTCGCCGCCGCTGATCCGGGAGCGGCGACGGTCGCTATGTCACAGCCCGCCCTCAGGGCGGCCATGGCCGCCCGGGCGGGCGCGCCCGTGTACGGCCCTCCCCCG
>JAKEGO010000116.1 GCA_022615805.1 Thermoplasmata archaeon | reverse complement strand
TCCATCAAAGTTATTTCATACAGCATTATTACGATACCCCCAGGTATGCGAAAGAGGGTTTTATATGACCACCGATCTCCTGCCGACCTCCATCACTTCCGTGCTCCATAGTCCTCAGTGCCTCCTATCCCCTCGCGGATTTATCAGGTTTTCCTCGTTTTCCTCCCATTTTCCCGCCTGTTCCCTCATCCTCCGATGACTCCTTTTTTCTCGGGCAGCACGTGCAGTACGTCCCTCCCAGTCAACGAGGGACTTGGTCCCGGAAGGACGACGCTAGGGCCTCTGTCCACGGGACGGGGTCCCTTCGTCGCATGGCTCGACGCGTATCCGCGCGTCCAGTGCGGTGACGCCCTCTCCCTCGGGGAGGATGAGGAATGGGTTGAGGTCCATCTCCACGATCTCCGGGTTCTCGATGACCATCTGCGAGACGCGCTGCAGCGCATCGATCGCGGCCGGTATGTCGTGCGGCGGGTCCCCGCGTATCCCCTTGAGTATCGGGTACCCTCGGATGCTCTCGACGAGCTCCATCGCGTCGCGGTCTGTCAGAGGAGGGATCCTGAACGCCACGTCCTTCAGCACCTCGACGTATATGCCGCCCATGCCGAACATCACGAGGGGCCCGAACAGAGGGTCCTGGACGACCCCTATGATGGTCTCCTTCCCACCGTCGACCATCCTCTGGACCATCACGCCTATGAGGTCCTTTTCCCTGTCCAGCCCCGCCTCCCGGAGGGACTCGAGGATGTCGTAGAACCCCCCCTTGACCTCGTACTCGGTGCGGAGGTCCAGTTTTATACCGCCGATGTCCGTCTTGTGCGTGATCCCACGCACCAGGGCCTTGAGCACCACGGGGTAGCCGAGCCTCTCGGCCTCGGCGCACGCCTCGTCCTTCGTCCTGACGATCGAGAACTCGGGGATCCTGAGCCCGTACGCCTCGAGGAGGTCGCGGACCTCCTCCATGCCGAGGTACCCGGAGCGCCCGCGGATGATCCTCCGGACAGCATCCCGGTCCACCGGGAAGGCGGTGGGCTCCCCGATCGGTCTCCGCATCCACTGCGCGTACCTGTGCATCGCCGCCAGGGAGTTCGCCGCGCTCTCAGGGAACTTGTAGGGGGGTATCCTGTTCCGCTCGAGCTCCTCGACCGCGTGGGCGACCCGCTCGCTCCCCATGAAGACCCCGAGCACGGGCTTCTCGATCCCGGCGCTCGCCCCGGAGATGGCCTTCGCGACGGCCACCGAATCGGCGGCGATCGGCGGCACGAAGATGACGATCACGGCGTCGACGCCGCCGTCCCCGAGGGCCGCGGCGACCGCCTTGCGGTACTCCTCCGGTCCCGCCGAGGCTATCATGTCCACCGGGTTCGCTGTGCTGGCCTCGGGCGGCAGGAAGGACCTCAGCGCTGCAAGGGTGGTATCGGAGAACGCGGCCATCTTGAGCCCCGCGCCGATGACCGCGTCGGTGGCGATTATCGCCGGGCCTCCGCCGTTGGTGATGATGGCGACCCGGTCCCCTTTCGGTAGCGGCTGGTATGCAAGCGCCTGCGCGTAGTCGAACAGGTCCGGGATGGTACGCGCCCTCAGGATGCCCGCCTGCTCGAAGAGGGCCTCCACGGCGATGTCGCTGGCGGCCATCGCCCCGGTGTGCGAGCTCGCCGCCTTTGCGCCGGCGCTGGTCCTCCCGGACTTGACCGCGATGATGGGCTTCTTCCGCGAGATGCGCCTCGCGATCGCCGGGAACTGCCGCGGGTCCCCGAAGCTCTCGAGGTATAGGAGGATGAGGTTCGTCCTCTCGTCCCTCTCCAGCATCTCCAGCAGTTCGTTCGTGCCGACATCCATGCGGTTCCCGAGGGAGATGAACTTCGACATTCCGAGGCCCATGCTCTCCGTGTGCTCGAAGATGATGAGCCCGAACGCCCCCGACTGCGAGATCAGCGCGACGTTACCCTCGGGGACGCTCGTGTACGCGAACGTGGCGTTCATCCGGATGGCGGGGTCCGTGTTCAGGACGCCCATGCAGTTCGGGCCGATGACCCGGATGCCGTACCTATCGACGATATCCCGGAGCGCCGACTCCCTTCCCATGCCATCGGCGCCCATCTCCCTGAACCCCGCGGTGATTATTATTGCGCCCTTGACCCCCTTCCGGCCGCAGGCCTCCATGACCTCGGGGACGAACCTCGCCGGCACGGCGATTATCGCCAGGTCCACATCGCCGGGGATGTCCTCGACGGAGGGATACGCCTTGATGCTGAAGATGACCTCCGCCTTCGGGTTGACGGGGTAGACGATGCCGGTGAACCCGAATTTGACGAGGTTCTCGACGACGGCCCTGCCGATGGTGTTCTGGTCCCTGGACGCCCCGATCACGGCGATCGAGCGGGGTCTGAATATCGGGTCGAGGGAGCCGGACATGTCCGTTGATTGGCGCCCCTGTTCTTAACTATTGTTGCGCGGTCCACTACGTCACGTTGCTTCCATTGGGTCCTGTGCCGCCCTGCCCCTCCCCGCCCCGATCCGGGATGACATCCTCCCGCCCGTTCCGATGCACACCTCCCGCCCCGCCCTACCGCGAGCCATGCCCTCCGCCATGGCTCCCCTGGACATTGAACGTCACGCTAATGCCTTTGGATCCTGGGCCGTCCCTCTCCACCCCCTCCCGGGACGACGTCCCCTGCTCCCGCGGATCCGCTTCCCGTTCCGCGCCGCCGATATGTCGACCCGTGTACAGAAGGCGCTACACGCATCATCGACCCCATCCGCGGGCCGACGCGCCGGACCGACGAAATCCTTTAATCGCCCCGGAGGATGGGCATCACATGCACAAGGTCGTCATCAATCCCGACATCGACCCTCTGGAGGAGAACCGCCACCAGGCGGAGGCCAACAGGGCCAGACTGAGGGAGCACGGAGCCATGGCCGTCGACATCCTGGGGTCGATCGGCTCGGGGAAGACCGCCCTCGTGGCCCTTCTCGGCGAGAGGTTGCGGGCCCGCGGGAAGGGCGTCGTGGCGATCGTGGGGGACGTTGCGGGGGACGACGATTGCAGGCGCCTTGTGGAGGCCGGGATCCCCACCGCGAACGTCAACACCGGAAAGGAGTGCCACCTCGACGCTCACTATGTGGAGCACGCTCTCGACGAGCTTGACCTCGAGGGCGCTGACGTCGTCTTCATCGAGAACGTCGGCAACCTGGTCTGCCCGGCGGACTTCGCCCTCGGGGCAGAGAAGCGGATCGTCGTCATATCCATCACGGAGGGCGACGACATGGTGCGCAAGCACCCGATGATATTCGCCGAAACGGACGCAGCGGTCCTGAACAAGATCGACCTGGCGCCGTTCATGGACGCTTCTGTGGACCGCATCCTCTCGGACTACTCGAAGGTCAACCCGCACGGGAGGATCTTCGTGACGAGCGCGAGGAGAGGGGATGGCTTGGACGACCTGACGGATTTCATCCTCGACGAATGAAAGTCATGTGAGTGGATCCGTGCCCGGAGGTCCGTCGTCTGGACGTGTCCCTCATCGCGGATCGGTCACCCGAGCATCTCCTCGGGTACCTCGCCCTTCATCCCGCACCTCTCGCAGGTCAGGTAGACCGGCGGCTCGGTGTAGGTTATCCTCATCTCGTTCCCGCAGTTCGGGCAGTCGACGATGAGGCTCTTCTGGGAAACAGGCTTCGGACGCAAGGGGGCCGCGGGCTCCGCCGCGTATCCCGTCTCCTCCACGCGCTCGACATCGGCGGCCGGCGTGCGGTAAGCGCCGCTCGTGCTCGCCCGCCGGGGGCGGACCGCTCCCGCCTGTCGGGCCGCAGGACCGCCGGCGGGGCTCCTTTGCGCCCCGGCCCTCGCTGGCCTCGTTGGGCGGACGGGTTCCGGGGCCTCGTCCGTGAAGACGTCCTCGGGTCCGGGGCCCTCCATGAAATCGGCGGCATCCGCGCCCTCGCCCTCGTATCCACCATAGCGCCCTTCGGTGGTCTCCTCGACGGCCTCCTCTTCCCCGAAGCTGGCGCTCCAGTTCTCATCGATGTAGGGGTCCCTGTAGGGTTCGCTGGCCTTCCGGCGCTTGCGGACGAGAAGCACGAACATTCCAAGGGCCATCGCGAGGATGACGATGACGAGAATGAGGGCCATCGCCGATAGGCCGAAGAGGAGCGCTTCATCTGTCTTGCCGACCTCGACTCTCACCGTGTCCTGGGAGAGCTCCTCGTGCTCGTTGCGGACCATCACGGTTGCCGTGTAACTGCCCTTCGCGGGGTACGCGTACTGCCACACTCCCGCGGACTGCCATCCGCTCTCCGCGCCATCCCCGGACATGAAGTTGAACTCGAGGTCCGAGGCGCCGGTGCCAGGGGTCGAGCGGCTGGCGTCGAAGGAGACCAGTTCGTCGACGTCCGGCTCCCGCGGCACGGCATCAAGGATGGCGGTGGGGTCCGCGGCGGCCATCGTGGCCACTGTCGGCAGCGCGATCGACATCACGAGGACGATGACCGTCAACAGGCGCCTCATGGCGTGTTCACCACGGTTGAAATCGAGGGGGCGCATAAATATCTATTGCTTCCGTACTTTTTCGAACATCGGTCCTACATTTCCTATGGAAGCTCCGATGTGAGAAAAAGCACGTCCAAAAAGGGACCATTCGCCCGGGTGGACTTCAATGAGCGGGCGAATGGGCCGGCCCTGTCAAATTCTTCTCTGATACACCGGGTATCGCCTCGCTCCCCAATGGGTGAAGTGACCATCGAGGCAATTCCCAGGCCAGGAGTTGGAACGCTGACAGAACAGGCGATGGCAGGACTCCGGGTGGGAAGGACCCGCCAATAAAAGCTGGCAACCTTAAAACCGATCACGCCGATAACGCCCCGGAGACCACCATGGGAGCCGCCGCCACCTACGATCGCCAATCTAACCTTATTCCCGATCCATCAGGGCCGATGAGAACCCGCGCACCGCCGCACGCTTCGCGATAATGGGGATCCCGACGCTCCTGGCGTTCGTGGAAGGCAAGCCGGTGGACAGACTGGTCGGGGCGCGACCGGCGGCCATCGAGAGGTGGCTCAGGCCCCATCTGTAGGCACGGGCGGGGGCCCCTTCAGTGGATCGCGGACCACGTCCTTGACATCCAGGAGGCGGGTCAGCCGGGTCAGGAGCCCCTTCTTCGCATCCCCGACGAGGGCGATGTCGATGACGTCCTTTATCGTCTCGACGGGCACCACGCGGAAGCCCTCCGGCATGTCGTCCAGGAAGACCTCCTGCATGTTCGCCCTGGGGATGATGACGGTCATCATGCCAGCCTTGATGGCGGCCTCGATCTTCGCGGAAACGCCGCCGACGGGCAGCACATCGCCCTTCACGCTGAGGGACCCCGTCATCGCGATGGACTGGTCGACAGGAAGCCCCTCGATGGCCGAGATGACCGCCGTGGCCACGGATATCGACGCCGAGTCGCCCTCCACGCCGGAGTAGGTGTTGATGAACTGGATGTGGATGTCGAAGTTCCGGATGTTCTCTCCCGTCTCCTTCTTTATTATCGCGGAGACGTTCTGGACGGCCTCGTTGGCGATGTCGCCGAGGCGGCCGGTGGCGATGGTCTTCCCCTCCTCCTTCGACGCTGCCGGCGTGACCTCTGCGACGAGGGGCAGCACGAGGCCGGTCGGGACGCTGACGCCCTCCTCTCCCGAGAGCACCGCCAGGCCGTTCACGCGTCCCACGGCAACGCCCTCCCTCAGGTAGGTCTTGTAGATCGCCATCTCCTCGGCCGAGCGGTCGTGTATCTGCTGTTCCAGGGTCCTCGCGAACTCGCGTGCGTCGAGCACGTGCTTGGCCTTCACGATCTTCGCTTTTCGCTCCGTCGCGAGGTCGCCGGCGGTACGGATGAGCCCGCCGAGCTCCCTGAGCCGCAGCGTGAGGTGGCCGCGCTTGCCGGACCTCTTCTGCGCCTCCCGCAGGACGACCGCGAGCGCCGTCCTGTCGAAGTGCGGGATCTTGCCGTCTTTGGTGATCTCCTGGGCGACGAAACGGACGAGCTTGAGCCGGTTCTCGTGCGTGTCCGGCATGTGGTTCCTCATGTAGATCTCGTAACCGTAGCCCCGGATGCGGGACCTGAGCGCGGGGTGCATCCCCTGCTTGAACGGGTCCTTCGGGTAGAGCGAGTCCAGGTTCCCGGCCGCGACGAGGATGAAGTCGCACGGGACCCGCTCCGTCTTGACCATGGCGCCGGCCGAGCGCTCGCTCTGGCCCACGATGGGGAACCTCTTCTCCTGCATCGCGGTCAGGATGCTCTGCTGGCTCTCGGTGCGGAGCAGGTTGATCTCGTCGACGAACAGCACTCCCTTGTGGGCCTTGTGGATGGCTCCCGACTCGACCCTGAGGTGGGGCGCGGTCTCGAGGCCGCCCGACTGGAACGGGTCGTGGCGCACGTCCCCGAGGAGGGCACCCGCGTGGGCGCCGGTGGCGTCGATGAACGGCGGGCTGTCCTCTGGATTGTGGCTCACGAGCAATTTCGGGACCATCTCGTCATCGCGCTTCCCGTAGGGGGTCCTGAACGCGAGGAACAGCATGGCGACGATCACGAAGGATATGAGGAGAAGGTAGGGATCGCCGAACAGGGCGAACAGGATGAAGCCCATCGCGACGACGAGGATGATCAGGAACCACTTCATGCGGGCCTTCTGCTCGCGGAAGAGCCTGGCCTCGGTCCTCTGGGCCTTGACGATCTGCTTCCCCTTCCCGGCGGGGACCACCCTTATCTTCGGCTCGTTGGCGTCGTCGGTGTTGGGATAGGCGAGTATGTCCTCGAGCTCGCGGTTGGGGAGGAGTTCCGCCATCGCCTGGCCGAGCATCGACTTCCCGGTGCCGGGGTCGCCGATGAGGAGGACGTGCCTGCGCTGGGCGGCGGCCTTCCGGATCACGTCCACGCCCTCCTCCTGACCGATGACCTGCTCGATCACGCTCTCGGGGACGTCGACGTTCGCCGTCGTCTGGATCGTGAGCCCGTTGACCCACTCCTCCACCGGGAGGATGTCCTCCCCGGGTTCGGTCAATTCCATTGCCTCCGTCTTCCAATCAGGGGTCGGCCTATATAGTCTTTGCGACAAATCTGGTACATGGAGCAGGACCTGCCTAGGCCTCCGAAGCCCCCTCCGCGGGGACCGATGGCTCTGCCGCCTCTTCCTCCACCGTCTCGGACTCCGCCTTCTTCTTCGCGAGGGCGTAGTCCTCGTTGGCCTTCTTGGTCCTCATCCCGCCGATGCCGATGAGCGTCGCTCCGGCGCCGACAGGGGCAAGGAGGATGATCAGGCCCATCATGTCCATGGACATGCCCATCACCATCATCCACAGGACGACGCCGGCGGCCACGGCCCCTAGCCCTCCGATGATCATCATCCGGAACGGCTTCAGGTTGGGAGGGGGCACCTCGACGGGCTGCTTCCTTTTGGCCTTCGGCGCGGTCTTGTGGACCACGGGTTTCTCCTCCTCGCGACCGAGAAGGAGGTCGATGAGCTTCTTCTCCTCCTCGTTTATGGCGTGGAGGTCGCTGGACTCGTCGATCTCGTTGAGCTCCTTCAGCGTGACCGCGTGATCCTTCGAGGTGTGCCAGAGGTCCTTTGCCTCCGTCATCATCTCGAGGGAGAGGACCTCCTTGAGCTTCTCGGCGACGGGCTCCAGGTCAGCCTGGTACTCCCTGTAGCGTCGGGATACATCCCTGTAGAGCTCCTTGAGCTCGGGGACCTCGCTCGGCAGGTCCTTCTTACGCATCGGGCGCGGGACCTTTCCCCGCTCGATCTCCCTGCGCTTTCCGTTGAGCTCTATCTCCTGTATTGCGACGATCACGCCGATCTTCTTGAGCTCCATCAGCCTCTGGACATCGGGGGGAGCGTTGGTACGGTCCTCGAGGTACTGGCCGAGCTTCCAGTTGATCTCCTTGAGCGATTCCAGCCGCCCGTCCGTCCTTCCGTGGATGAGCGTGAGCTTCTGCTCCATCGTCAGGTTCGCCGCCTCTCTCTTCTTCCCCTTCGCCTCCGGAGCCATGACCTCAGCCACCAGTTGTTCACTTCTTCAGTATGCCGACCGCGCCGCAGCTCGGGCACTGGATCTTGAGCGGGCGCTCGTTGGAGGTAACGTCGAACTTGGTGTGGCAGACGGGGCACGTGATCGGCTTCGCCGCCGCCGCGCCTGCCGGTAGCGCACCCTTCGCCTTCTCTCGCCTGAGGAGGGCGGCAAGCTTCACCGGGTCGCCAGCTATCTCGCCTTCGAGCTCGCGCTCGAGCTCCTCCCGACCCTTCTTCAGCATCAGGACGAGGGACTTCTCCTTCTCCGACGGGTCCTTCAGCTTGGTGAGGTCATCGAGGGCTTCGAGCCGCTGCTGGGTCAGCTCGTGGGTCCTCGTGAGGCCCACCAGCTTCTTCTCCTCCTCGACCTTCTGGGCGTCGAGCAGGCCCTTGAGCTTCTCCTTCACCAGGGCCATGTCCTCCCTGGCGACGGCGAGCTTCTTCTGGGTCATCTCGTAGATCTCGGAGAGCTCGGACAGGCTGTCGGTGAGCTCGTCCTCCTCGAGCCTTCGGAGCTGGGAAAGGCGCTCGACCCGTTCCTGCTCCCCGCGCTCGCGCTCGAGGATCTGAGTGAGCTTGGTGTCCACTGCCGAGAGGAGGCTATCCTGCTTCTCGTCCTTCTTGAGGAGCGAGTTCAGGCGGTCGTCGAGGATCGCGGACTTCTTGCGCTCCTCCTCGAAGTCGCTCAGCAGGGTCGTGAGTATGTTGGCAAGGCGGGCCTGCTCCTTCTTGAGCTGGTCCATCAGTTTGGCCGCCTCCTTCGGGTCGTAGACCCCGACCGTCGGGATGGAGGCCGTCACTACCGGCTCCTCCCGCCTCTCGGGGACCGTGGGTCTCTCGGGAGCCTGCACATCCGCCGCCAGCTTGGCCTTCCGCTTCTCGAGTATCTTCTCGAACTTGTCGACGGAAGAACCGCCCTTGGCATCCTTCTCGGACCTCTCCTCCTTTTGCTCCGCCTGCTCCTTCTCCACTGCCGGCATGTTACCAACCCTCACAATCGACCGCTCGGACGACCATGTGGCAATGATGTCAATAGTTTATAACATTTGTGTTATTATCACCATCAAAGACCGCCGGACGGGCGGCTCCCGGGAGATGGGTGCCATGCGTTTGGGATGCCAGATATCGGGGCAGTATATATATGAAATACGCGCCGAGGGACGCGCGCCATGGTCGTCCCCTTTTCCAGTCAATCCGTGGCGATGCGGGCAAGGTTATTCTACCGCCCGCGCATTCCCCGCGGATGATCGACACAACCATCAGGGAGCTGAACGCCGGCATCGAGGCCCTTGCCGAGAAGCGCCAGATGCCGTTGCTGGACCCGTTTTCCATATTCGCTGATCCCGATGGGCGGCTCCGGCCCGAATACGACTTCGGGGACGGGGCGCACCTGAACGTCAGGGGATACCGGGCGCTCGGCGAATTCGTCAGGGATGCCCTGATGCCCAACCTGGTCCCCGGAACGACGATCGGCTGCCTCGGCGACAGCATAACCGAGGGTTATCCGTACTCCACGCGCCCCCGCGGCTTCCAGCATGGGGCCGAGATCTTCAAGGCCTATCCCGAGTTCCTCAGGGTCGAAGGCGTCACCGTCGTCAATATGGGCATCGCTGGCGACACGACGGTCGGCATGCTGGACAGGGCCCGTGGGATCGTGCCAGGCTCGATGGACGCCTGTCTGGTGATGGGCGGGGTCAACGACCTCCTCTCTGGCATGACGACTGCGGCCGTGCTCTCCACGCTCGGCGAGATCTACCTCGTCCTCGAGAGGTCCGATATCACGCCCATCGCCATGACCGTGCTGCCGATCAGGATCCTGAGGCTGCCGTTCGGCCCCGGAACCGCGTTCGAGGCCCTCGACATGACCCACTCGCACGGCCCCGGGTGACCGAGCCCCCGGACCGCCGGAGAGCGCCGGCGTGATGGCCCGTCGGCCGAAGGACCGCTGAGAACGGTCGGACGGACCGGATGGGATATGATGGAGTTGCGCGGCGAGAGCGTTGAGATCGAGGTCGTGCCGCTCGCTGTCGGCTACATCCTCTCGGCCGCCGTCGGGTACGTGTTCCTCAGGTTCCCGGTCGGCTTCATCGTGTACGACAGGTTCCACTGGTTCGCGTACTATTGGTTCGCGTACTACTGCTTCGCGCTCTCGGCCCCCCTCTGGGCGATCCTGCTCCTCGGGTGACCCCCCCTCACCTCGCACGTCCCGGTCGCAAACCTTTTTACCGGTGGACCCGATGTGCCCTCGTGACGCCATACGACCCATCGAGCGAAGGGAACATCGTACAGCTTGTGCTGGACGTCATGAAACCGCATCGCCCGATAATGACCATCTACGCGAAGAAGCTCAGCACGCTCGAGGGCATCTCTGGCGTCAACTGCACCCTCTACGAGATAGACCAGGACACCGAGAGCATTAAGATAACCCTGGAGGGGAACCGGATCGACTACGAGCTCGTGAGGGCGACCATCGAGGGGCTCGGGGGCACCGTCCACTCCGTCGACAGCGTGTCCGCAGGAACGATCGTCGAGCAGGTCGCAACCCCCCAGGACTGATCAGGGCCCCGCTTGGCGACGGTCGGTCCCGATGTGGGGCCTGCCGACTTTCTATTTTTTATATGAAAAAATCTGGAGCCCGGGCCG
>JAKEGO010000115.1 GCA_022615805.1 Thermoplasmata archaeon | reverse complement strand
CGAAGCACGCCGGTGTGCCCTCGCCATGCGGGCGAACCCGGCCATCCTCCCAGGGTTGCGGAGGACCCACGGCATGAAGACCCTGGCGAGGTTCGGGTCGAGCCCTTCGAGCGTGCCACGACAGACATCGTTGGTATCGGGTGCATGGGCGTCGGTCATCGGACCGACCATGAGGACGATGGGCAGGTATTTCAGGATGACGGTGGCATCTCATCCGGACCTCACCCAGGCGAACATCCCCCAGCTCCCCACCGCCGCCGCGACCCCGAAGGCGAAGAGGTCGACCCGTCCCAGGAGGGCGGCCACCATCAGGAAGTACCCGTGGGTGCCGAGGAGGAAGGCGTCGGGCCACCGGCGGTCGAAGGTGGCGGTGAGCCCTTTCTCGCGGATCTCACATGCGAGGTCCATCGCGGGGCACATGGGCTTTCGGCACAACCTCGCGATCTGGCCGGGCGTTCAGTCCACCCCCCATAGCCTGAAGAAGAGGATGAACGCGCCGTAGAGCGGGTACTGCGCCCCGAGGGCGATCAGGGTCGTACCCCAGGTGTACCTCGCTTCCTTCCCCGCGGGCAATCCCTTCGCCTCCACCCACGACCTGAGGGAGACCCACAGGAAGACGACGACGAACCAGCCTATGAAGTTCATCATGGGGACGCCGAACCACGAACCCCGGTCCCACACCCACAGGCCGTACGCGAAGGCCGTGGCGTCGATGCCGAGGTCGATGGTGAGAGCCATGCTCCCGGCGAGCAGACCCTTCTCCACGGGCGTCATCGCGGCGGCCCGGGGCGATCTCCCGAGGGTGAGGATCGTCACATAGACGATGGCGCACCACCCGAGCGGGACGACGACCATCGTGTTGTGGACGACGAACCAGGCGTTGTTGTTGTAGGTGTAGATCTGCGACAGCTGTATGTTCACGTCCTCGAAGACGAAGGCGTAGACGACCACCGGCGGGAAGAAGCATAGAACCCTTGCATCGCCCCATGCCCGTCTCGCGTGGACGACCGTGAGGGCGAAAACGACGATGCCGAGCACCTCGAAGGCGTGGAGCAGAAGCCATCCGTCGCCGCGTGCCTCTCCGGGAGAGTCGGGAGCGGGTGGTGAGTGGAGGCGCATCGCGAGGGTGAAGAGGAACAGGGCTGCGAGGAGGATGGCTATGGCCTTCAACGTCGCGCGATGGGGTCTGCGCGATCTCATCGGCCTCGGAACGGCAGGTCCCTATATAGGACTGATGATGTCCCGACGGATCCTCGTGGAATGATGGCGGCACGTTCGCCGCCATGGAGCCTGGGGCTCACTTCAGCCTTGCCGGATTGAGCCCCTGCAGGGACCTCGGCACGAACAGTCCGTCCTTCCGGACGAGCTTCCCGTCGAAGTGGATCTCGCCGCCGCCGTGGGCCTTCGATTGGAGGCACACCATGTCCCAGTGGACGGCGCTCTTGTTGCCGTTATCCGCCTCGTCGTAGGAGTTCCCGGGAGTGAAGTGGAAGGACCCCATGATCTTCTCGTCGAAGAGGATGTCCTTCATCGGCCGGGTGATGTGCGGGTTGACGCCGAGGGCGAACTCGCCGACGTACCGTGCGCCCCTGTCGGTGTCGAGTATCTCGTTGATCCTCTCGGTGTCGCTTCCCGTCGCCTCGACCACCCTGCCGTTCTTGAACGTCAGCACGATGTCGCTGAAGACCGTCCCCTGGTACAGGGTCTCGGCGTTGAACTTCACGGTGCCGTTCACGGAGTTCTTCACCGGGGCGGTGAATATCTCGCCGTCGGGGATGTTGAGCTTTCCGTCGCACTTGATCGCGGGGATCCCCTTGATGGAGAACCGGAGGTCGGTGCCCGGTCCGGTGATGTGGACCTGGTCGGTCCTCTCCATGAGCCGCTTCAGCGGGTCCATCGCCCGGGACATCTTCGCGTAGTTCATCGTGCAGACCCTGAAGTAGAAATCCTCGAAGGCCTCGGTGCTCATCCCGGCCTGCTGGGCCATTGAGGGTGTCGGCCATCGGAGGACGACCCACTTGGTATTGGTCACCCTTTCCTTGATGTGGACGGGCTGGATCCAGTGCTTCATGTATGCCTTCATCCGGTCGCCCGGCACATCGGACATCTCGGTGATGTTGAAGGAGCCGCGGATGCCGATGTAGGCGTCGACCTTCTTCATGCGGTACAGCTCGCAGTCGGCGATCTGCCTGATCTCCCTGTCCGTCGAGCCCCGGACCACCTCGCGCATCACCTCGTTGCTCTTCATGGTGACCAGGACGTTCCCGCCGGCCTCCCTCGCGCTCCGCACGAGCTGGACGACCATCTCCTTCGGGATGTCGAACGCCTCGATGAGGACGGTCTCACCCTCCTTCACGCTGCACGAGTAATCGATCAGGTTCTTCGCGAGCCTCTTCAGCCTCTGGTCCATCATACGATAGCCTCCTCGTGCGGGGGATGCCCCCGTCGGTATTTACGGTTTTCTAAGGCTTTCGGCGGTCCTGAAGGATCGATGCGGATCTTTGAGACGGGTGAGATCGCCCTCGGATCCCCCATGCGAGCCCAAATGGCCGATGGGTCGCGAAAAGGACCGTTCTATGCCCGTCGTTCCGCTGGATCATCGCCACCATCTCCTCCGGTCACCCGACAGAAACTCTATATTGTACGATGCGCATCGGCAAGAGGGGAGATGTCATGAAGATGGATGATGCAACCGCGAAGGAAGTGTTCGGACACCTGGGCGGATTCCCGACGGCGAGCCTCGCCACACTGGACAACGGCAGACCGCGGGTGAGGCCCGTAACCCTTGTCCACAAGGACGGAAGCCTGTTCGTGCTGACGGGGTCTGGCTCGAAGAAGGTGAGACAGCTCAGGGCGGACCCCAGATACGAGATCTGCGTCGCCCTGAAGAGCGGAAAGAACGAGGGATACCTGCGTGCCGACGGCAGGAGCGAGGTCGTCAAGGACGCCGCGCTCAAGGCCGCCGTCGCGAAGGCGACTCCGTTCTTCGGGACGTACTGGAAGAGCGTCAACGACCCGTCCTACGCTCTTATTCGGCTCCATGTCAAGAACGTCAACCTGATGCGGCCGGGCGAGATGGAGGAGACGCGGTTCGAGGTCTGAGGCGGCCGGAGAAGTCCGTTCATCCCCCTCAGTGGCACATGTCGCGATGCCGCAGACGTGAAGGGTCAGGTCCCGCTTCGGCCGAAGGCGCCACCGGACCCCAGGCCTGACAAGTTTTATCTTCACCTCCGCCTGTTCAGGGCGGTCACGGGGGCCAGGAGGCTGTGTCCGGATGAAGGTCTCGGAGATACTGGAGAACGCCGACAGGACGCTCGTCTCGCTCGAGGTCTTCCCGCCGAAGGTGGCTCACACGCCCGGGGGGCCGACGATCCAGCAGCACCTCTCAAACATCTTCGACACGGTGGAGCGCCTGTCGAGGTTCGAGCCGGCCTTCGTCAGCGTGACGTACAACCCGGAGGGGAAGACCAGGGCCACGTCGATCCCTGTCGCCGCGATCATCAAGCAGAGGTTCGGCATCGAGTCCGTCGCCCACCTCACATGCATCGCGACGCCGCGGGAGGACCTGCGCCGGACGCTGGATGTCCTGGACTACTTCGACATCGACAACATCCTCGCACTGAAGGGGGACCGGCCAGTGGACCACGTGCACGACCCCTCGTGCATGACATACGCTTCCGAGCTCGTGACCGAGGTGCGCCGCCACGGCCACGACTTCTGCATCGGTGTTGCCGGATATCCGGAGGGACACCCCGAATGCACGGGCGAGGACGGCCGCCGCGACCT
>JAKEGO010000114.1 GCA_022615805.1 Thermoplasmata archaeon | reverse complement strand
GGTTCCAGGCGACCGGAAGGCCGCTGTTCGAGAGGACCGCCAGGGAGATCGTTCGGTACGTGACGAGGGACATGACCTCTCCCGAGGGCGCGTTCCTGACAGCGGAGGACGCGGACTCGGAGGGCGTCGAGGGGAGGTTCTACCTGTGGACGTGGGATGAAGCTCGCGAGATACTCGGCGACGACATCGGCCTGGCCGAAAAGGTCTTCGGCATCCGCAGGGAAGGCAACTGGCAGGGCCCGCAGGAGGGAGGCGCGGGGGCGAACGTGCTCCACTTGCGCCGGCCGATCGAGATTTTGGCCCGGGACCTGGAGAAGGACGGGATCGAACTTGAGAGGGACGTGGAGGACATCCGCCGTCGATTGTTCGAAGCGAGAAGCAGACGTGTACGTCCTGGGCTCGACGACAAGGTCCTCGCCGACTGGAACGGCCTCATGATCGCGGCCCTGGCGAAGGCGTCGCGGGCGCTGGGCGAGCCGGAATATGCGAGCGCGGCCGCGAGGGCCGCCGACCACGTCCTCGGCAGGATGACGACGGGGGAGGGTCGGTTGCTCCACAGGTACCGGACCGGAATGGCCGGGATACCGGGCGCGCTCGACGACCACGCCTTCATGGCCTGGGGCCTCGTCGAGCTCTACCAGGCGACCTTCGATGCCCGCCACCTGGAGGCGTCCATGGGCCTGACCTCGCACATGATCGAGCGCTTCTGGGACGACGACGGCGGTGGATTCTTCTCGACCGCCGACGACGCCGAGGTCGTCCTCTTCCGGAGGAAGGAAGCCCACGACGGGGCGATCCCGTCCGGCAACAGCGTCGCGATGACGGTCCTGCTCCTGCTCGCTCGCCTGACCGGGGACGCGGGCCTGGAGGAGACGGCGAGCCGGCTCGCGGACGCCTTCGCCGGCACGGTCGGCAGCCACCCCGCGAACCATGCCAACATGATGTCGGCGCTGGAAATGGCCCGCGCCCCGTCGATGGAGGTCGTCCTCGTCGGCAGCCTCGGCGACCCGTCCCTCGAGGCGATGCGGGCGGAGGTGGACCGGCGCTTCCTCCCGGGCGTCGTTCTTCTGCACAGGGATCCCGATGCGCCGGATGACATCGACCGCTTGACGGGGTTCACGGCCGACCTCGGGCTCGTGGACGGGAGGGTGGCGGCGTACGTCTGCCGGGGGCGGGCGTGCGCCAGGCGGGTCACGGATGCATCCGCGCTCGCCGCCCTCCTGCCCAACGGCATGCGGGGGCTTCGTCAAGTTAATAATATCGGCCGGTCCATGCGGTGACGCTGGCACCGCCGGCGAGGGGGAGCGAAATGGCTTGGATCAGGACCGTATCGCCCGAGAGCGCCGAGGGGGAGCTGAAGAGCGTCTACGAGCACGTAACGAAGGCCCGCGGGAAGGTCGCCAACGTCATCCAGGTGCACAGCATCGACCCACCGTCGATGGACGCGCACCTCCACATGTACATGCACCTGATGTTCGGCCGAGGCGGGCTCACGCGCGAAGAGAGGGAGCTCATCGCCGTCGTCGTGTCCAGCGCGAACGACTGCGCGTACTGCCTGCAGCACCACTCGGAGACCCTGGGGAACTACTGGAAGGATGAGCCGAAGGTGAGGGCCGTCTCGAGGGATTTCCGGCAGGTCGTCATGGGCGAGCGACCCTTCAGGATCTGCGAGTACGCCGAGAAGCTGACGCTGCATCCGGGCAGGATGGTCGAGCGCGACGTGCTGATGCTCCGCGAGGCCGGGCTCTCCGACGAGGAGATCCTGAGCGTCAACCTCATCGCGTCGTACTTCAACCTCGTGAACAGGGTGGCCCTCGGCCTGGGCGTCGACTTCTCCGACGCAGAGACGAAGGGGTACCCGGACCTTCCGACCTTCTGACCCGGCGCGGCTCCGGGGACGACCGACGACCAGACGGTCACTTCCGTTCGTGCTTGAGGAGCTTGAAGAACGGCCTTCGGACGTTGAACATGATCAACAGGGCGATGACCACGGCGAGGAATGCGACCGCGGCGTCGGGGATGAACTTGATGGTGTGGTCGGTCGTCTGCGTGTCCACGACCTCGACGGTCAGCGTGTCCTCGCCACCATCTCCTGTGGTCACGAGGACCGCCCTGAACGTGTGGAAGCCCTTCTGCGCCTCCCACGTCCCCTTTATCGAGTGCCTCCCCGCGCCCAGGTCGCGGGTCTCGCGGAGGAAGAGGGCCTCGTCGAGGTAGACGGATACCGTCGATTCGCCGAGGTCGATGCCGGTGTCGACGATGACGAAGACCGTTACCTCCATGCCAGCGAGCGGGGCCGTGCTGTCGAGCTCGATCGAGAACTCGAGGGCTGCTCCCTCGCCCACGAGCGGGTACCTGTCGGACGCGCCTCCCGGCCCGTCGATGGCGTACGGTTCGTCCCAGACGAGCGGATTGCCGTCCTCGTTGGTCGCGTTGAAGCCCGACCACCAGTTCCCTCGGGAGCCGTCGTCCCAGCGCCCCGCTCCCGAGACGTCGAAGCCCTGGGAAGTGGCACCGCCGTTATCGTCGAAGACGTTCCTGAAGATGGTGTAGTTGGCGCACTGGGAGCTCACGAGGAGGCCGTAGTCGTCGCTCTCCGCGATGTCGTTGTGGGAGACGGTCACGCGCTGGGTCTTCACCGCGAGGACGACACCCTGGTAGTTCCCCCTGACGTCGCACCACCTGACCACATGGTCCTCTCCGGAGAGGGAGACGCCGCTGACGGCGTTGGAGAGGATGCTCGAATTGTACAGGTTGTTCCCGATACCGCTGAGGCAGACCCCGTCGGTCGAGCCGTTCCTCACGGCGCATGATTCGACCACGCAACCGGCGCCGTCGACGCATATGCCGGTGGCTCCCGATGAGGAGACGACGAGGCGCTCCAGCCTCACGAGGGTGCCGTCCGTCACGTGGATGCCCGCGCCATCGTTCCCCTCGATCGTGCAGTCGACGATGTGAGTCCCCTCGACCATTTCGAGGTCGAAGGCAGCACCAGCGCTGCCGGAAACGTCGCAGCCGGTGAACGTGCCGCCGTCGCCGTTGTCCTGCCTGATGCCAGACGTGCAGTTGAGGACCTCGGAATCGGAGACCGTGATGTCCCCACAACCGAGGCGGACATCGATGCCGATGGAGCAGCCCGAGACCGTCGCCCTGCTGACGGAGACCGCGTCCGATGAGAGGACGTAGATGCCGCTTTGGCAGTCCTGCACGACGGTGTCCCTCACCCGGGCCATATGCGATCCCGTCGAGAGTTCGACCCCGTAGGCGCAATCGGCGATGGTGCAGTCGTCAACGGTCGTGTTGGTGGACATGTAGCTGAAAACGCCGGACGCCATTCCGCCGATCGAGCAGCCCTCCACGCCGACGCCATTGCAGAAGGATGCATGGACAGCGATGTTGCCCCCGGAGAACGTGATGTTCTTCACGAGCACGAACTGGCACCCGGCGACGACGACCTGGCCGACGTCGCCCGGGACGACGACGGCCTCTCCCCCTGCGGAATAGAACAGTGGCTTCCCGCCCACGGAGCAGTCGATGATGGAGTGGGTGTCGTGGTGGTCGCGCGAGGTGCCCGTCATAAGGATCCCGCGGTCCTCCATTTCGATGGACTCGAGGCGGGCGCGCGTCGACGACGATAGGACGACGCCGTTCAGGACCGTGGTGACGATGACGGAGTCGCGGACGGTGAGGCGGCCGCTCTCACGCACGTAGAGGCCGTTCGCGACGTTCCCCTCGACGCGGCATTCGTTCATGGAAACCCGGTCGGCCCCGTCGATCAGGACCGCGGCGCTTGGCTGGCTCGCCACGCCCCCGGCCATCCCGAGCCGGGAGATGTTGACGTCGTGCGCCTCGACGATCAGGGCCGCTCCCGACCCGCCCGGGTCGAGGACCGAAAGCGCTGAGCCGTTCCCCTCGATGATGAGGGTCCTGTTCACGACTACCGCCTCCGCGTACAGACCCTCGTAGACTCGGATGGTGTCGTTGACCGACGCGGAATCGATGGCGTCCTGCAACGCGTGGAAGTCGGCCCATGCGCCCGAATCGTCAACGACCCACGTCGCTCCCTCGGTGTGACCTACCGTCAGCGCGAGGCATAGTCCTACCACCGGAAGCACCCATGGTCTCATCGTCCGCACCGGATATGAATGCGTCTGACGGTATAAAGAGATTATCGTTTTCACATCGGTGGTCGCCGGGCGATGGACGGGGAGACGGCACGGCACATCCGGATGACGAGCATGAACGACGCCCGCTCCCAGAAAGGATAATAGCCCTCAGGTCCATCCAGCACTTGGGTCGAGGCATGGATGAACCGCT
>JAKEGO010000113.1 GCA_022615805.1 Thermoplasmata archaeon | reverse complement strand
GTCGTCGGGATACACGGGATCGACGAAGACGACGTACGTTCCGTGCTCCTTCATGAGGTCGACGAGGTCGGCGATGGCCGACGCGCTCGGCTGCTCGTCGGCGGAGACCCCGATGATCCCGTGCTGCTCGAAGCCGTATCTCTCAGCCAGGTATCCGTAGGCCGCATGGCTGACGATCGCCTCGTTCCCGGTTCGGTTGGCCAGCCGGGCCGCGTACGAGGCGTCCATCGCCTCGAGACGGGCCCTGAGCTCGGTCCACCGGAGCGCGTACGCCTCCGCATTGGCCGGGTCGGCCTCGACGAGCGCGTCGTACACGGTCTCGGCCTGCTGCAGCGCGATGAAGGGACAAAGCCATGTGTGCGGGTCGTGGAGGCCATCGTCGTGGCCGTCGCCCTCCTCGCCCGTTCCGTTGTCGTCCTCGTGGTCGTGACCTCCCTCGATGAGGGTCACGTTGCGGGTCGTCTCGACGACGACCTTTCCGCCCCGGGATATCTGAGGGAGGACCTCGTCCTCGAACCACGTCTCGAGCCCAGCCCCGTTGTACAGCACGACGTCAGCGTCATCGGTCTCGAGGATGTCGGAGGCCGACGGGTCCCAAGCATGGACCTCGGCGTTCTCCGGCACGAGGGTCCTGACACGCACGTGCTCCCCGCCTATGAAGTTCGCCATCCAGCCTATCGGGTATATCGTCGCGACGACCGACGTCCTTCCGTCCTCTTCCGACTCCTGCCGGTATGCTGAGTACAGCGCTCCCGCGAGGAGGAGCGCCACGATGGCGACCGTCATGGCAACGAGGGTCCTCTGGCGCGGTTCCAAACTCTTCACCGTCTGATCCCATGATGAGGCGAAGGATATTAAAAATTTTCGATTATTAATAAATATTAATAATATCTCATAAATCATTCATAATCACCGTCAATGACCGCGGGCCGTTGCATGAGGCAGGTGCGGCGGCGCGTTCGACGAGGGCATCGGCCGCGAGCTTGCGGAGGGGGTCGTCATCGTCAACCCTCCGAAGGAAGCCGGGAAGGGACCGTCCGTCATCGGGCACTGGAACGCGGGTTCGCGGTGGGCCACACGCATTCGGGCACTCAGAATGGCCAGCGCCTCGACGCGATGCACGCGGCCGACGGGGGACCGGAGGAGCGCGCCTTCATTGGCCCCATCCGCCCGCTCAAGGGGCCGACAATGTCCATCACACGAACGTACCCATGGCGCGAAGGGCGCAATGGTCCGACCGTGGGCCCTCAGAGGAGCGACGCGACCGCCTCGTACACGCCGATGAACCTCAGGGCGATGACCATCAGGAAGGCGCCGAATATCCTCCTCAGCGTCACCCGGTCGACGGCGAGCGTCGTCCTGGCGCCCAGGACCGCGGTGAGGGCGCCGGAGAGGCCGATGGCGATGCCCGCCTGGACGTCGGGGACCCCTTGATGCGCGTACTGCGCCGTGGCGGCCAACGAAACCAAAATTATCACCACGGTGGACGTCCCGATGGCCTCGCGGATGTCGTATCCCATATAGAGGACCATGAAGAGGACCATCAGGACGCCGCCCCCGATGCCCAGGTAAGCGCCGACCATGCCCACGAGGAAGCCGAATGGCGCTATCACGCGGGGGTCGGACCGCGGCGGGCCCGAGCTCGGCTGGCCCGCGCCCTTGAGGAACCTGAGGGACATGATCAGCAGGAAAACGCCGTAGACGACCTCGAGGACGGTCGTCGGCGTCCCGATGAGGAGGAGCGCTCCGACCTGAGCGCCGAACGCCGCGGGCACGGCGAGGAGCGCGGCGGTCCTCCCCTTCATGTGCCCGAGCCGCCAGTGCGTCGCGCCTCCGGACATGGTGATCGCGATGATGGCGACCAGGGAGGTCGCGATGGCCACCTTGGGGTCGAACCCCATCAGGACGAGCGACGGTACGATGATGAGGCCGCCTCCGATGCCGAGGAGGCCGCTCGCGAAGCCCGCGGCGAGGCCGACGGCGATCGCCACCTCCAGGGGGACCATGGTGCGCCAATCGCCGATGCCTACTTAACCCTGACCGCCTCCTGACGGCGGCCATCGCGGCAGATGGAGGCCGGCCCGCGCCAACAGGACGAGCTGGGCGGCGCGCATTTCCCCCCACGTCTGACATCGGGACCATCATGGGCATTTCGTCGACGACAGGTCCCCCTGGACATGGACGAGAGGTTCGCACGCCCTCGCAGTGTATCGCAGAACATCAGGATGGCACGGGCGGGTCATGCATTACATATGGCGCTGGTGAGCGTCTCCTTCCTACTTTTACCCCAAAATGCATATTATATTGACATTGGTCGGGACCCCAAGATAAACGAAGCAGCATTGGCTGGAGACCAATCTATATATATACGCTACCACGTACGACGGCTGATACCATGCAGGTCAACATGGACGATGTCGTGTACATCACGGAAACAGCCCTGACGATCCGGGGTACCCGGCGGAGGACAACGGTGCCGAAGACGATAGTCGATACGCTGGGGCTCCTGAACGGCGATAAGGTCCGGTGGATACTGTTCGAGGACGGTTCGATATCGATAACGAAGGTGAAGAGACCATCGGCGGGAGACCTGGAGTGAGAGGGATTGCTCGACCAGCTGATCATCGCTCTCATTGGCTTCACCTCGCAGTTCGTCGATGGCTCGCTGGGGATGGGCTTCGGCGCGACATCCTCCTCGCTATTGATCCTGATGGGGATGTCGCCCATCGCCGTTTCGGCCTCCATACACATCGCGAAGATGGTCGTCGGAGGGATATCGGGGACGTCCCACCATGCCATGGGGAACGTGGAGAAGCAGCTCACGCTGAAGCTCGCCGCGATGGGCATCATCGGCGGGATGATCGGCGCATATCTCCTCGTGAAGGCGCTCGAGACCGATTTCATCGTGCCCGCTATAGCGGTCATCCTGCTCTTCATGGGCATCAGGATAATGCTCCGTTTCTCCATGCAGAAGAAGGAACCGCACCCAGGTCCGCCGTGGGGAAGGTTCTCCGAAAAGCACATACTTCCGCTCGGGTTCGTCGGCGGGTTCGTCGATGCCATCGGAGGGGCCGGGTGGGGCCCGATCTGCATGGCTTCCCTCGCGGGCCGCACCGAGAGGGAGGTCAGGGTGATCGTCGGTTCGGTCAACATGGCCGAGTTCATCGTGTCCATCGCGATCGTGGGCACGTTCTTTTTGGCCCTCGCGACGAGCGGGTCGCTGGGGGGGATGGTAATGCTCGCCATGCCCCTGATCCTCGGGGGTTCCATCGCCGCACCGATGGCCGCATGGACGATAACCAAGGTCTCGCCGATGAGGCTCGGCGTCGCCGTCGGGTGCTTCCTCATCCTCATCAACACGTACACGATCTCGAGGATCCCCGTTCCGGGCGTCGACGCGCCCGTGTGGCTCCTCATCGTCGTCATGATGGTCGTCGCCTGCGTCGCGGCCCTCGTCAAATGGGAGCGGATGAGGCAGGATAGACTGAGGCGGGCCCGGAGGAAGGCGACCCCGGACCGAGGACCACCGACGCACGACCCAGTCCACGCCCCGGGCTCCGGCCCGAGCGCGGGGGGGCGCCGGGGAACGAGTCGCTGCAGCTGCGGCGGCGGCCCGGACGAGGACCTCTCGGGGGAGGAGATACGCCGGACCGTCAGGGAAGCCTACTCCAGGCTCGCAAGGTCGGGCGAGGGGTGCTGCGACCCGGAAGAGGTCATCGATCGGGTAG
>JAKEGO010000112.1 GCA_022615805.1 Thermoplasmata archaeon | reverse complement strand
TCCAGTCGGCCATCGATGCCGCGAGCCCGGGGGACACAATCCGCGTGTACGACGGTTCCTACCCCGGCGGCATCGTGGTGAACAAGAGCGTCTCCATCGAGGGCAACAGCTCCGTGACGACGATGGTCTACGACCAGGACCTTTACGACGGGTTCAACGTGACGGCGGACGACGTGCTCATATCCGGGTTCAATGTCACCAGTTGCAATCACGGGATCGTGTTCAGGGGGATGACGAACGGGACCGTGAGGTTTTGCGAGATAGTCGATAATGATCACTATGGGGTACATACGAACGATACAAGCATGATAAGCATCTCGAACAACTTCATCTTCGGCAACGTGGACGGCATCCATCTCTACGATACGGACATTGTCATGATCATGTTCAATTGGATCGAGAACAACACGAAGCGGGGGGGCATGAACGAGTACAACGACGGGATCCGGGGGAACGACCTCGTGACCAACGTCACCATCATGTACAACGACATCGTGCGCAACAATTTCGCCATCGATCTCGACTCCGACGCGGGAACTGGTTTCTGGGACATAACGGCGATACATAACACCCTCTACTGGCAGAGTTACAACGCCGTCTGGTCCGAGAACCTGAACGATACCGTATTCGGTTACAACAGGGTGTATTTAAACGGCGAGGGAGTATTCCTTCTCCACTGCAAAGGGACCGCCCTCATCGGCAACGACATTTCGAACAACACGGGCCAGGGCATCGAGGTGTATGGGGGGTGGGCGATCATCTCGAACAACACGATCTGCTGGAACGGTCTGGGGATCCAGCTGTTCATGGCACATTCATCGGTCGTTGTCTTCAACGAGATCTTCAACAACAGCGGTTACGGCGTACAGGTGGACATGGCATCGGGCGTCGAGATCCACCACAACAACTTCTACGGCAACAACGGAAGTGGCCCCCAGGGTTACGACGATACTGGCTCGAACTCGTGGGACAACGGCACGGCCGGGAACTTCTGGGACGACTACGCCGGTCCGGACAGGAACGCCGACGGCATCGGCGACTGGCCGTACAACCTCTCCGGCGGGGCGGGCGCCCAGGACCGCTTCCCGCTCATGGACCGGGAGAACAACTCCGCCCCGCGGAAGGTCCCGGAGATGGCCATGGTCGTGGCCGTGACGGCCGTCTTGGTCGTCTTCATGGCCATCGAGAGGAGAAAGCGCTGAAGGCGATCGAGCATCGATCGTCCCCCGCGGATGCGGGCAAGTTACGCGTTAGGGAGGAGCCTGCACGGCTCCGTTGGATAACGACCGAAGGCGCTGTTTCAGTTCATTAAGGGCATTTCTCCCCGCTAGACAGGTCGAATCCGGTAGGTCGAGGGCATGAACGGAGGATCAGCTGACCGCCTTTCGCCTCTGATAGACGGCTGCGCCGAGGACGAACGCCAGGATGACGACGGCCGGGTCCGCGGAAGGGATGGGTCTCTTGTCCAGCCATATCTGCCCGCTGCTGCTGTAGGCCCTGCTGGTGTACTCGACGTCGAGGTCGCCCCCGGTCAGGACGCTGTAGTACTCGTCGAGGTCGTCCCCGCGGCCGTTGTCCACGTAATCGGTGAGGCGGAAGGGGTCGCGTACGAGGAACTTGCTGTTGACCACGTCGATCTGGGCGATGAGGGGCTCGCCGCCTCCGGCACGGGGGATGTATGCGTTCGCCCACCCGTGTCCGGACCACTCTCTCGTGTTCTGGTTGTAGAGGAGGCCCATCTCCAGCCAGGAGGGGATGCCCATCGCCCTCAGTATCGATATGAGCACGACCGACTGGTCGTCGCAGTCGCCGCGCTTCTCGGCGAGCACCTCGGCGCAGGTCTTGAGCCGCACGTCGTCCCTGTCGCTGTAGTATGCGAATCCGCTGCCGTCGTCGGAGACCATCCAGTCGTATGCCGCCTTCACCATGTCGTAGACCTTCGTGCGGTTCGCGGAGAACCGGTCCGCGAGGGCCTGCACCTGTGGGTCGAGCGGGTCGATGGTCCATTCACCGGCCTCCTCCTGCCACAGCTGCTGTCCGTTCCTCGCCTCCGTGGGCGCGTCGGTCCGGGTCTCCACCCTGGTCGCCGGGATGTAACCGTCGAGGACCGACTGCGGTATGTCGCTCACCGTGCCGGAGTCCTTGCGGGACATCTTCTGGACCTCGCTCCGGGCTTCCGCCCTGATCGTGATGACGATGGTCCGGCTCTGGCCCTCGGGGATGCCGTTGAACCTCCACTCGTAGTGGTCGGGGACGTCGCCGACCGGAGTGCCCGGCGGATCGGCCTTGAGCCGGACGATGGTCTGGTACTCGGATGTGGCGTTCCCCGGCAGGTGGTTGTCGTAGACGGCGGAGTCGGTGTCGCTGATGGTGACCGTCTTCTGGAGCGTGAACGACGTCTCCTCCGGTATCACCTGGCCGGTGTGCGGGATGAAGAGCTCGACCAGCTTCTGCTGGTCGCCGCCTGTGTAGTACCATAGGAACCCGAGGATGAGGAGGATCACGGAGGCCCGGAAGATCGCGCCCCCCCACCGTTGGAGGAAACGTCGCTCCCGTGGCCGGCGGAAGTCGTCGAAGTCCTCCGAGTCGCCCACGTAGGGGAGCATCTCGGCCCCGCAGTGCGGGCAGACGCCCCTGTTCCCCATGTAGTGGCACTCAGGGCAGACGTTCATGGGCCATGATTCCCCGGGCGTTTATTTAACGTTTCCCACGTCTGGCACCCACGCAGACGTCATTGCGCTCGTCCCCCGTTGTCCCACAATGCTTTTGTACGGAAGGGGGCCTGTAACGCCGTGTCCCGGTCCGTGATCGATCCGGTGCTGAACGTGAGGATCATCCTCGATGAAAGGGAAACGGCCCTCCTCGACCATCCCCGCGTGAGGAGGCTCGGCGGCATCAAGCAGAACGGCTTCGCCTACCTGAGGTTCCCCCGGGCGACCCACACGCGCCACGAGCACTCCCTCGGCGTGGTCTACTGGGCGACCCTCATGCACAGGACGCTCCTCGGTGGCGGCTCCGGGCTCGCGGCCCTGAGGATGGCGGCCCTCCTGCACGACGTCGGGCACGGCCCGTTCTCGCACGCCCTCGAGGTCCTCCTGGGGAGGAACCCGGCATGGAGGCCGATCGTTCCCTCCTTCGGGACCGCGGACGGCGAGATCGTGTCCGAAGGCGAGACGCCCGCTCGGGGCCACGAGGACCTGACCCTGGCCTTCGTCGGCTCCGAGCTGGCCGCTCTGGAGCCGGTGATGGCTGCGGACGTGTTGCGCATACTCTCCGGCGAGGCGGGGATACTGTCGAGCATCCTGTCGTCGGACGTGGACGCCGACCGCATGGACTACCTCATCAGGGACGCCCACTACTCTGGTATCCCCTTCGGGAGGGACCTCGGGACACTGTTCCGCTCGGTCGTCGAGGGGGGCATGGCGGTGGAGGAGAAGGCGGGGAGGGAATGGATCGTCGTCAGCCAGGACGCCATCAGAGGGATCGAGATGGTCCTCGCGGCGAGGTTCGCCTCCTACCGGACCATCTATCACGACACCCTGTCGCGGACCGCGGATTCGATGTTCGTCTCGTCCATCGAATCAGCCCTCGCGGAGGCCGACGACCCGCGGGCCTCGGTCCTCGCGCTGTTCACCGCCGCCGCCGACATCGACTTCCACGAGGGACGGTCGGACGATCCGCTCGTCGACCAGGTGGTGAAGCACCCCGCCGTGAGGGGGATGATGGACTCCGTCGAGCGCATCGAGCCCTGGCCCGAGAGGAGGCTCGTCACCTTCGGAAGGGGGGCCATATACTCTCTGATCAAGGTCCTGGAGAACGGCAGGACGCGGGAACTTGAGCGGGGGCTGGGCATGGTCCTCAACCGGCCAGTGACCATCAACGTGTCGATGCCCAACACGCTCTCGCCCGACCTCATGGTCGACGACGCGTCCCTGAACCCGGAGTACCGCCCCGCCCTGCTGTACGACTATTCCCCGCTGGTCAAGGCCCTGGAGGACGCCATGTATGTCACGGCCACCGTCCAGACCAACTTGGACCTCGGACCCGCGATGGCCACACGCTCCTTGGAAGGGCTCCTGGCCTCGACGTCGAGGGCGGACGCTGACACCTTCAGGGATGTCGTGTCGGCGGCCATCCTCGATTACCTCGAGCTCGCCGCGGGTCCAGCGGACCGCCCGTTCACGGCCAAGGCGATGCAGCGGAGGAGCACGGCGGTCTTCGGCGCTGCCGGAAGGGCGCTTTCCGCCGCCGGCATC
>JAKEGO010000014.1 GCA_022615805.1 Thermoplasmata archaeon | reverse complement strand
GGTGATGACCAGGTATGCCCCAGATGGAGCAGCGCGTACCCCTTGCCGTATCCTGGCACGATGGAGCCACCATCCTTCTCGACCAGAGGCTCCTGCCGCACGAGACCCGGTATGTAACGATCACGACTGTCGCCGGTATGGCGACCGCCATCCGGGACATGGTGGTAAGAGGGGCGCCAGCCATCGGAGTTGCGGCCGCCTACGGGATGGCGATCGCCCACTCCAACGGCGACGACATCCTAGCGGCGCGGAGTGCCCTGGAAGCGAGCCGTCCGACGGCCAAGGACCTCTTCACCGCCGTCGACCGTGTCGCCGCGGCGTGGAAGGTCGGGGGCAACGTCCTCGACGAGGCGCATGCATTCGCTGCCGACACCGAGGCGGCGTGCCGGCGAATCGGCGAGTTCGGCGCCGAACTCATCCCCGAGGGAGCCCGCGTCCTGACCCATTGCAACGCCGGCGCCCTGGCGACCGTGTACTGGGGGACCGCCCTGTCACCGATACGGGTGGCGCATCTCATGGGCAAGATGCCCTTCGTTTTCGTCGACGAGACCAGGCCGCGGAACCAGGGCTCCCGCCTGACATCGTGGGAGCTCATGGAGGAGGGCATCGACCACGCGATAATTGCCGACAACGCCGCCGGCCACTTCATGGCGCGCGGGGGGATCGACCTCGTCATCACGGGCGCCGACAGGATCGCCATGAACGGCGACTCCGCGAACAAGATCGGGACGTACGAGAAGGCTGTTCTGGCCCGGGAGAACGGGATACCGTTCTACGTCGCCGCGCCGTCGTCGACATTCGATCCGAGCGCTCCGACGGGAGGCGACATACCGATCGAGGAGCGAGGGGAAGAGGAGGTCCTCTGGTGCGGGGGTTCAAGAATGGCACCCGAGGGCGCCCGCGCGAGGAATCCGGCTTTCGACGTCACGCCGGCGAGGTACATCAGGGCTTTTATAACCGAAAGGGGGGTCCTCAAGCCCTCAGAGGTCCGGAGGACTTTCGGCCGGGACATCCGGGTCACTTGAACGGCCGCCTCATCACGGAACCGCACGACCGGCAGTGGACGATTATCCGCCCACGCTTGACCCGCCATGAGGCGTTCTCCGATGTCACGAGATAGGCCTGACATCTCGGGCAGATCCGACTGCGGAGGTCGCGGGGGATGCGCACATTGTACCTCATGCCCAGACGATGGGCCAACCTGACGTACCTGTCCGCGAGGTCGGTGCGCCCGTTTGCAACCTCCTCCTCGGCGAGGCGGAAGAGGGTCTCGACCCGCGTCTCGACCAAGTGAACGGTCTCCTTCGTCCTCCTGCCCCGCCTTCCGCGCCGCTCCATGCCCATGGAATGCGGGCGGGATAGATAAATGGGGTGCCCGGAGCCTCCGGTCCGAAGGGGGACCATGCCCTCCCCTGCCGGGGCGATAAAGCCGCTTGGACGGCCGAAATATGGCCCCGGCCGAGGTTATTTATACCAAAGGGGCGATGGGCGGTCCGATGTCAGAGGAGCCACCACTCCGAAGGTGCGAGGAGCACGGCTACTTCCGCGGGAACACCTGTCCAGGATGCGGCAGCGACGGCCGATACCTCATGAGCGGCGAGGAGCTCGCCCATGTGGGCCGGATAATGGCAGGCATCCTCCGCCACTTCCCGGAGAAGTTCGACGTCGAGCTAGACACCCACGGATGGGCGGACGTTGAGGGGCTCGTCGCGGCGATACGCGCGCAGAGGGTGACCCTCCACTGGCTCAAGTCCCACCACCTTGGCGCCATTGTCGAGACCGACCCCAAGGGGAGGTACCAGATCGACAACGCACGGATCAGGGCGACCTACGGCCACACCATCGACGTGGACCTCGAGCACCCGACGGACGACATCCCGGAAAAGCTCTTCTACCCCACGACGGCCGACGAGGTCGAACTGCTCTTCGAGACCGGGCTCCACCCGACGGACCGGAAGTTCGTCCACCTGAGCCTTACGTACGAGCAGGCGATGGAGGCCGGGAGCCACAGGGACCCTTCCCCGATCATCATCGAGATCGATGCTGCGTCGGCGATGACCGAGGGCATAACCATCAGTCAGGCGGGAAAGACCGTCTTCATCACGAACGGAATACCCCCGAAGTTCATGTCCATACTCAAGAGGGAAGGGGATGACGGGGAAGTTCCTGGCGATTGAGGGGATCGACGGCGCGGGCAAGACCACCGTGGCCGGGCATATCCAGCGTTTCCTCGTCGACCAGGGCATCGAGGCGGTCCTCACCAGGGAACCGACGAGGGGGCCCATCGGGGATGTCATCCGGAGGTCGCTTGGCGACCTCGAGCTCCACCCATATCAGCGCGCCCTCCTCTTCGCAGCGGACCGCTACGGCCACCTCAAGGACGTGATCGCGCCGGCGCTCGAGGCGGGCAAGTGGGTGGTCACGGACCGCTACCTCTACTCGTCACTGGCATACCAGGGCGCCGAGGGCGTCGATATGGCGTTCCTCCGCTTCATCAACGGCTTCGCCCCGGACCCCGACATCGTCCTCTACCTCGACGTCCTCCCCGACATCGGCGTCTCGAGGCTGCAGAAGCGCGACAGGTTCGAGGACAGCGCCTTCCTGCGGACAGTGAGGGCGACCTTCGCGGAGATACTACCGCGCCACGCGCTTCACATCGATGCCGCACAACCCCTCAAGGAGGTCCTCGCGGTGGCCACGGGTCACGTGAAGAGGTCCATCGAGGGGGGCCGCTGAAACGTCTGGATTACAGGGAAAGGAGAGAACCATATGACCGATAAGGAGATCACGGAGATGCTCGGCGCCGTCGGCATACCGGATATCGGGAGCCTGTTCCGGGACATACCCGCCGACGTCCGCGCCGGCCTGGACCTTCCCCCGCCGATGGCCGAGATCGACCTCATGCGGCACATCTCGGGACTTGCGTCCCTGAACGTCCCCGCCGGGCAGACACTCTCCTTCCTCGGCGGTGGTATATACCGCCACCACATCCCCCCCGCGGTCCTGGACATCGTCTCGAGGGCGGAGTTCCTCACCGCCTACACGCCGTACCAGCCGGAGATGAGCCAGGGGATGCTGGTCGCCATCTTCGAGTTCCAGAGCCTCCTCGCCAGACTGCTCGGCATGGAGGTCGTGAACGCTTCCATGTACGACGGCGCGACCGCCCTCGGGGAAGCCGTCAGGATGGCCGCTCGGGTCAGTAAGCACGACGCGGTCGTCGTCCCGCGGGCCATGGCTCCCTGGAAGCTCTCCGTCCTCAGGTCCTATGCAGACACGGCGGGCATCCGTGTCGTGCAAGCCGGGTACGACGGGACTGGCGCACTCGACCTAGATCGCCTGCCATCCGAGGCGTCTGGGATCTTATACGTGGAGAGCCCGAACTACCTCGGCGTGGTCGAGCAGCGCATTCCGGAGCTGCGCGAGATGGCCGATCTCCTCATCGTTGGCGTGAACCCCATCTCCATGGGCGTCCTGAAGCCTCCGGGAGAGCACGGCGCCGACATCGCCGTCGCGGAGGGGCAGCCCCTGGGGATACCGCCGGGCTTCGGAGGCCCCCTCCTCGGCGTGATGGCCGCCCGGAAGGAGCATGTGCGCCAGATGCCAGGCCGCCTCATCGCCATGACCACCGACGCGAAGGGGGACAGGGCGTTCACCATGACCCTCCAGACCAGGGAGCAGCACATAAGGCGCCAGAAGGCGACGTCGAACATCTGCACAAACCACGGCCTATGTGCAGTGATGGCCGCCACCTACCTTTCGATCGTTGGGCCGCGCCTGAAGGATGTCGCGGAGAAGTGCATGGAGAACCGGATGGCCCTCGAGAGGGGCTTGGCATCGGCGGGCCTCGAGCCGCGGTTCAACGGCCTCCACTTCAACGAGTTCGCCGTGCGCCTCCCCGTGGACTTCGGAGGTTTCCGGGATGAGATGCTCCTCCGGGGCATCCTCCCCGGGATCGACCTGGCGGGCTTTGGCCTCCCCGGCCACATGCTCGTGGCGACCACGGAGGTCCACACAACGGAGGACATCGAACGCTACGTAAGCGCCGTCCGCGAGGTGGTCGCGTGACCGACGGTTACAGGATGGCCAGGTACAGCGAGGAGACCGTCTTCGAGATCGGTGCCGACACGACGGTCATTCCGGCATCGGACCTCGTCCCCAAGGGCCTCGGACGCGAACTGCGCCTCCCCGACCTCACCGAGGCGGAGGTCGTGCGCCACTTCGTCAGGCTCAGCCAGATGAACTACTGCGTGGACACGGGCTTCTATCCCCTAGGGTCTTGCACGATGAAGTACACTCCCCGTGCCCTCGAGGCATCCGCCGCGCTGCCCGGGTTCGCCGACCTGCACCCGGAGCAGCCGCAGTCCACGGTCCAGGGCGCCCTGGCCCTCATGTGGGAGCTCGAGAGGATGCTCGCCGAGATAGGGGGGATGCGCGCCGTCACCCTCCAGCCCGCCGCGGGCTCGCACGGCGAGTACACGGGTATGCTGCTCGTCAGGGCCTACCACGCCTCCCGCGGGGACGGGCGCGACCAGGTCCTCGTCCCGGACACCGCCCACGGCACGAACCCCGCGACAGCGGCGATGGCCGGCTACGAGGTCGTCGAGGTCCCATCGAACGACGCTGGCCGGGTAGACCTCGAGGCGCTCGGCTCCGCCGTGTCGGACAGGACGGCTGCGATCATGCTCACCAACCCCAATACGCTTGGGATCTTCGAGGAGGACGTCCGTACGATCGCGAAGACCGTCCACTCGGCGGGCGGCCTGCTATACTACGATGGGGCCAACCTCAACGCGATAATGGGGTATACCAAGCCCGGCGCCATGGGCTTCGACGTCGTCCACTTCAACCTGCACAAGACCTTCGCGACGCCTCACGGTGGCGGCGGCCCCGGCGCTGGCCCGGTCGGAGTCGTCGAGCGGCTCGAGCCCTTCCTGCCCGTCCCGAGGATCGCCCGCGAGGGGGGGCGGTTCTCCCTCGACAGCGAGCGGCCGCAGACCATCGGCAAGGTGCAGTCGTTCTACGGCAACTTCCTCGTCCTCGTGAGGGCCTACGCCTACATCCGGATGCAGGGCGCCGGCCTCAAAGGGGTCAGCGAGCGCGCCGTCCTCAACGCCAATTACCTCGCCGCGCGGCTTTCGAGGGTTCTCCCGATGCCATTCGGGCCGCTCCGGAAACATGAGTTCGTCCTGAGCGGCGAGCCGCTCAAGGAGAAGGGGGTCAGGGCCCTCGACGTCGCGAAGCGCCTCGGGGACTACGGCTTCCACGCGCCGACAACCTACTTCCCCCTCCTGGTCCCGGAGGCGCTGATGATCGAGCCCACGGAAACGGAGGATAAAGCGACCCTCGACGCGTTCGCGGAGGCCATCGAGACCATCGTCAACGAGGACCCAGAGCTCCTGCATGGCGCGCCTCACAACGTCGCCCCACGTGTGGACGAGGTCAAGGCCGCCAAGATGATGGCGCTCACCTGGGACCTGGCGATGGCGGAATGAAATTGCGCGGTACGTGAGAGGTGTGCCCATTCACGATGCGGGATCATTTTGCCATCATGACCCTGACGCGATCGGCGGAGTTCTCGGCGGCGTCGGCCACCCCGCCCATCCTGTCGACGACCTTCATCAGATGGAGGACGGTTATTGGGTCCATCTCGGGATCATTGAGGAGGTGTTTCGTGATGTGCGCCTGCCTCTGGTCACACGAATATTCCAGTTCGTGGACCCTGTAGATGAGCTCCTTGGTCCGCTTCCGCTCCCGTTCGGCGAAGGAGGTCTCGAGGAGGTACCTGAGCTGTTCGACAACGGCCTCCATCGCGATCCCGGTCTCGACGATCTGGGCGGCGAGTTCGCGGAACTCCCCCTTGAGGTGCTCCGGCATTTTGGACCGTCGCATCTTGAGCAGGACGGCTACATCCTCGGCGTAATCCAGCACCGAATCGGCTTCCCTTAGAAGGAGGAGGAAATCGCCCCTGTCCACGGGCATGAAGATGAATCGGGGCAGGTGGTTCCTCGTGTTCGCCTTGATCTTGTCAGCCTCGTGTTCGAGCTCGATCACGCGAGTGAAATGCTCTTCAGCAGCTTCGTACTCGCCGTCAAGGTAATGCCCGATTCCCGCCTGGAGGGCCTCTAGGCACTCCTTGATCGTGGAGGAATGCTTCAGAAGCCCCTCGAACGGGGATTTCCTGTACATCTGGACCACAGGGACCCGTACATGTTCCGCCATGTCAACGCCCTCCCTCTTGTGTTCGCCGTATTTGAATGTTTCGTCAGATGAACGGCCGAATGCTCAAGAATATCGCCGCCGACGTTCCCGCCGCGACCGGCAGGGTGATCAGCCACGAGATCACGATGCGTCGGAGTATCCCGAGGTCCACTCCTGCAAGGCCTCCGGCGAGGCCCACGCCCACGACCGCGCCGACGGCGGTGTGCGTCGTCGACACGGGGAGGCTCATCTTCGATGCAACGAGCACCGTCGTAGCGACCCCGAAGTCGATGCTGAAGCCCCGCGTGTTCGTGATGTCGGTTATTTTGAATGCGACGGTCTTCATGACGCGGTAGCCCCACGTCAGGATGCCGACCATTATTCCTATGCCGCCGAGGAAGAGCAGCCACAGAGGGACTTGGACCTCGGCCGGGACCTCGGATTCGCCGTGGACCGCGAATATGGTAGCCATGGGGCCGATGGCGTTGGCGACGTCGTTGGCGCCTTGGGAGAAGGCAACATAACAAGACGTCAGGATCTGCAGACGCCTGAAGAAGAACTCGACCCCCTCGTACCCAGTGACCCGCTTGAAAACGCGGTACATCAGAACCATGCCGATCAAACCCGCGATGGACCCGATGATCGCTGACATGGTCAATGACCTCGTGATGTCATCGCCGGGGATGCCATCTGCGAACGACGAACCGAGGAAGTAGGTCCCCGCCTCGGTCTTCATCAGGAGGGCTGCCGCCATGATGAAGAACGTCGAACCTATCAGGACGGGCGACACGAAGAACGCTGAACGAAGGGGGTCCTTCGAGTTGAATATCGTCTTGATGATGAGGTGGAATATCGTGAATGAGAGCAACCCCCCGGCGAGGGGAGATATCACCCATGACGCCATGACCTCGGAGAGAAGTTCCCAATCGATCGCATCTGGACCTGCCGCGACGAGGCCGAAGCCCACAAGTGCGCCGATGATGGAGTGTGTCGTCGATACAGGCATCGCCGTCCATGTCGCCAGCATCACCCATATCCCGGCCGCCAGTATGGACGCCAACATCCCGAGCATGAGCACACGCGTATCCCCTATCGCTTCGGGGGAGACCAGGCCCTTGCTAACGGTGCCGGTGACGTGCTTGCCGACGAAGACGGCCCCGGCAACGTTCAGGATGCCGGCAAGGATGACCGCCTGTCTCAATGTGATCGCCCTGGCGCCGACGGCGGTTGCCATCGAGTTCGCGACGTCGTTGGCGCCGATGTTCCAGGCCATATAGAAGCCGCATATCCCAGCGATACCCAGGATCAAGGTGCCTGAGTCCATCCATCCCTGATTCAACGAGTTCATCTTATACTTTCTGTGGAATCCGACGTGAGGACTATAGAGTAATATTGAGGGTATATGCTTCCGTTGAGCTTCACATTCACTTTGAACGACCTCCCGCACGAGCGCACAAGTATCCCCCGTCCTTTCTCACTTTGTCGCCGGCTCCGTTCCGGCGGCACGATGAACAGGAAACGGAGGTGAGAATGAGATGAACTCGATGCTTGTAGGCTACATCCGGCGCAGCAACAGCGGCGCGGCGCTGAAGATCAGCGTCAACGCAGAGGCGTTCGGCAAGGCCCATCGGTACCTGTCGAAGGACGGGGAGGAGTTCGTGCCCCTAGTCGTGGGCGCGAGCAACGTCAGGGCCGTCCTCGACGGCCAGAAGGAGGTCACCGGACTCAATCAGATCAGCGATTGAGCGAGGACCCCCGGGCGGCCTGCCGTAAAGCCGGTCGGAAAAGAGGCCGGGGCACCCGGCGGCCGCCCAAATATTTCCCTGCCGGCGAGGTTCACGGCGGGATACCCCGAACATGATATCTTTTTAATGTCCAGGACGCATCTCCCCGAGATAGCATGTCTGTCTGTCCCATCGAGTTCAGGTACGGCAGGGACGAGGTCAAGCGCATCTTCTCGCAGGAGACCCGCCTCAGGCACTACCAGCGGGTCGAGGCCGCCCTCGCCGCGGCCCAGGCCGACGTCGGCATGGTGCCGCACAGGGCCGCTGAGGCCATCGCGGCCGCCGTGGACAAGGGCCTCGTCCACCCGTCCCGCGTGGACGATATCGAGGCGGAGATCAAGCACGACGTCATGGCGCTCGTCATCGCCCTGTCGGAAAAATGCGGGGACGCCGGCAGGTACGTCCACCTCGGCGCGACATCCTACGATATCGTTGATACGGCGACGGCCCTCCAGATGAAGGAGTACCTGGAGGTCCTCCGCGGGGGGCTCGTCGGCCTAAGGGACACCCTGCTCGACCTCGCCGTGGAGCACCGCGACACCGTGATGATCGGCCGCACCCATGGCCAGCACGCCGTCCCGATCACGTTCGGCCTCAAGATGGCCGTGTTCTCCGACGAGGTGCATCGGCACGTGGAGAGGCTCGACGAACTCGCGCCGAGGCTGCTCGTCGGGAAGATGTCCGGGGCGGTGGGCTCGATGGCCGCCATGGGCCCGAACGGTCCAGCAGTGGAAGAGAGGACGATGGCCCTCCTCGGCCTGCTGCCCGAGAGGGCATCGACGCAGATAGTCCAGCGCGACAGGCTCATCGAGTTCGTCTCCCTCGCCGCCAACATCGCGACGAGCGTAGAGAAGTTCGCCACCGAGGTGCGGAACCTCCAGCGGACCGAGATCGCCGAGGTCTCGGAGCGCTTCTCCGCCGACCGCCAGGTCGGGAGCTCCACGATGGCCCAGAAGCGCAACCCGATCATGGCCGAGAACCTGACCGGGCTCGCGCGGACGGTGCGGGGCTTCGTGGGGCCCGCGTGGGAAGGCGCGGTCCAGTGGCACGAGAGGGACCTCTCGAACAGCAGCTCCGAGCGCTTCGTGCTGTCGCACGTCGCCGTGCTCCTGGACGACATCGTCGTCAAGGCCGAGCGCCTCTTTCGCGACCTCGAGGTAGACGCGGAGCGGATGGAGGAGAACATGGGCATCTCGGGGGGCCGCGTCATGGCCGAGCGGGTCATCATGGCGCTCGTCGAGCGCGGGATCGGCCGCCAGGATGCCCACGAGCGCGTCAGGAGGGCGTCCATGGCCTGCGGCGACTTCACCGCCTGCCTCCTGGAGGACGAGGCCATAGCCGGCGCATTGTCCCTCGCCGACATCGAAGCGCTCCTGGACCCACGGACCTACGTCGGGAGCTCCGGTGCCATCGTCGACCGCGTTGTGGCGCACATCCGCGGCGGGTGATCCCCTGGTCCTCGACGGCCACAGGGACAGGGCAGACCCGAGCCTGACGAGGTTGGCGGGACCGTTCATGCGGATAAATCCCGACCACCTCACGCTCTTGGCATTCATACTCGCCGTGCTCGCCGGCTACCTCCTCCACATGGGGCGTCCGGATTGGACCCTGCCCCTTGCGGCCATCGTCATCTTCATGAGCGCGCTCTTCGACGCGCTCGACGGCAAGGTGGCGAAGGCGACGGGGCGCGCGTCCCCGAGGGGGGACCTCCTCGACCACACCCTCGACAGGTACGCCGACCTGTTCATCCTGGGCGGCATCATGTTCGGGCCGTACTGCCGGCCCTGGATCGGATTCCTCGGCGTCATCGGCGTCCTGATGGCGTCATACATGGGGACGCAGGCCCACGCGCTGACTCGGAAGAGGGATTACGGAGGGCTGGTGGGAAGGGCGGACCGCCTCGTCCTCCTCGTCGTTCTCATCGTCGTCCAGTACATCGTCGTCGCATGGGACGTCGAGCTGTGGAGCGACCTGACCGCGCTGGAGCTCCTGATGATGTGGTTCGCCGTTGCCGGTCAGCTCACCGCCGCCCACCGGGGCATCAGGGCGTGGAGGATCCTCGACGGGCCATCCGGGGAGCCCATCGCCCGCTGGCCGGCGCACCCGCGATCGAGGCGGCGCTGAGGTGCGTCCCTGGCATCGCCCGTACGTCATCCCCCCCAATAATTCTATCTACCATGTCGACGCTGGACCCGCCGGTGACCGCATGGCCATCTACGAGCTCGGAGACCGGAAGCCATCGATCGGGAAATGGTCGTGGGTGGCTCCGGACGCGACGGTGATCGGCGACGTGACCGTCGGGGAGCGGTGCTTCGTCGGACCGGGGGCCAGGTTGCGCGGCGACTACGGAACGATAACCATTGGCGACGGCACGGCGGTGGAGGACAACGTGGTCGTCCACGCCCGCCCTGGAGAGCGGTGCGAGATCGGCGCGAACGTCACGCTGGGCCACGCCTGCATCATCCACAACGCGACCCTCCACGACTGGGCCATCGTCGGCATGGGGGCGGTCGTCAGCGATTATGCCGTCGTCGGCGAGTGGGGCGTCGTGGCCGAGGGGGCGGTCGTGAAGAACAGGGGCGAGGTCCCTCCGAGAGGCATCGCTGTCGGGGTGCCGGCAAAGGTGGTCGGCGAGGTGGACGACGCTTATATCGAGCAGTGGACCCGCTTCAAGGGGATATACTCCGATCTCGCGTCGAGGCGATACCCCGATGGGTTCCGCAGGGTGGACTGAGCGGCCGGTCGGATTCAATTGTTCCGGAGCGCCCTGAGGTCGTCCACGCAATCGCTCTCGAAGTCGGTCGGGGGCTTCGTGCTCAGGCCGTTGACGAAGTTGGCGATCTCGCTGGTCTCCAGCACGGCGTTCATGACGCAGTCCTCGTGGTCGCAGTGGTCCGGGTGGTCCGGGTCCTCATGGTCGACCTCGCTCTCGTAGTTGATGTTGACCAGTCCGAGGAGGTGGCCGAACTCGTGGACGAGCACGGACCTCTCGATGTCTGCCCCGGAGACGAGCAGCGGGTTCTCGATGTCCGTCGTCGCCACGTCGTCGATCCGCTCC
>JAKEGO010000111.1 GCA_022615805.1 Thermoplasmata archaeon | reverse complement strand
TGCTGCGCGGCCACGGAGAGGACGGCGACATCGTCGAGTACGAGTGGCGGTCGCAACTGAACGGCTTCCTCGGGGACACCGAGACCGTCAGCATCCCGTCGAGGGAACTCACCATCGGCGAGCACTCGATAACCCTCCGCGTGAAGGGGGCGAACGGGATGTGGTCGGCGGAGGTCTCGCAGGTCATCAGCGTCGTGAAGTCCAGGAGCGACGGCGATGACGACGGCTGGCTGCCGGGCATGGAAGCCTCGGTCGTTGCGATGGCGGTCGTGGCCGTCGTGGCCATGATGGCGATGGCGGGGAGAAGGAAGTGACGGTGCTGATCGTCGGCATCGGACACGTCTTCGACCTCCGTTCCCGCATCCACGCGGCGGCGGTGGAGTTCCAGCCCTCGGCCATAGCGCTCGAGATCGACCCCCTCAGGTTCCAGGCGCTCCGCGACCCGGAGCTCAGGGGAAAGCCTCCGCTGACGTACAGGATGCTGGCCTACCTCCAGAAGAGGATAGCGTCCTCCTACGATTCCACCCCCGGAAAGGAGATGCTCGACGCCTACGACGCCGCGGGCCTCGTCGGCGCGCACGTCTACATGGTGGACATGGACGCCCGCGTCCTCCTCGCTCGCCTCAGGAGGGCGATGCCCCTCAGGAGGCGGATCAAGCTCTTCGCAACGGCACTTTTCGGGATGGTGGGGCTCGGGCGTCGGGGGAGCGTCGAGGATGAGCTCGACGAGTTCGACAGGGATCCCGAGCGCTTCTTCGACCTCCTCGAGAGGGAGTATCCCGAGCTCAAGAGGGTCCTGGTGGACGAGCGCGACGAGCTGATGGCCTCGCGCCTGAGGCACCTCGCCGGCAGGTACCCGCGGGTGATGGCCGTCGTGGGCGACGCCCACGTGCCCGGGATGCAGAGGCTGCTCGCCGATATCGGGCCCGGGGTCATCAGGCTGAGGGACCTGCGCCGCGGGAGGCCCGGGGACCCGAGGGTCCCGGGAGGGGAAGCGATCGCCAAGGAGGGCGTCGCGTTCAGCGTGGACGTCGAGGACCCCTGGGACAACGGTATCTCGGGATAGAGGGTGGACCCGGCGCAACCACGAGAGCGAGGCCGGTGTGGCCGAAGGCATTCCCTGCTGCCCTCGATCCCCCAGGCAAGGAGCGGCGGAACGGGGGCCGCCCGGGGTTCGCGTCACCGGCTGGGCGCTCACTTCTTCTCGTCGAGCGAGTAGATGTCCCTCTCGATCTCCGTGAGCTCCTGGGTCGCCTCGGCGACGTGCTGCTTGTTGACGTCGTAGCGGCTGTACCTCGCGACCTCGAACTTGCCGGTGAGGCCGTGAACTGGCTTCGGGTTGATGGGCAGGCGCGTCTCTATCTCCGCCGCATACTCGCGCGGGGTCTTGTTCGGTTCCCTCGGGACCTTCCGCGAGATGAGCCTCTCCATGCGGTGGTAGTAGTGCTGGACCTTCTCGCGGTCGTCCATGTCCCTGAGCCGCTTGCGGCCGGCCTCCGAGCCCTTCGGCCTCAGCAGGAACGCGAGCAGGGCTATCACGAGCCCCGCGCCCACAAGCAGTGGAACGGCAATGGTGGCCATCAGGTCGGACGCCGCCTCCTTGCCGGAGGGGACCTCCCCGATCGTGGCCTCGGCCGTGGAACCATCGTGGATGTGGCTCCCTCCGTAGATGGCGCTCACGTCCATCGTGCCGTTCGTGGCGTTGAAGGAGATGATCCCGGAGGCCATCCCCGATCCGTTCGTGGTCATCTGGCGCATCACCCCGCCGGCGGTCAGGAAAACGGTCTGGTTCGCGATCGGGACGTCCCTCTCGTCGACGAGGTGGACCACCACCTTCGCGCTCTCGCCGCCCCTCAGCCTCTCCGGCGCCTCGATGGTCAGCGCGCTCCTCGCGCGCAGGAGGACGGATGCGGTCGCGTTGGAACCGACGTATATGGGATGCTTGTCGTCCGACACGATGTCGATGGTGTGATATCCCAGGGCGTTGTCCGGCGGGGTCATGGAGAACCTGTAGTCGAAGGTCTTGACGATCGACGAGCCGTCGTAGAGGATGGTCATGCTCACACCGGACACGGGTCCAACGGAGTCGCGGACCGATATCATCAGGAGCAGTTCCGACCTGTAATGGGCTGTGATGTTCGCGATGGATATCCTCAATCGGTCGCGCACGAGCAGGTCGACCGCGGCCTCGCAGGGGTCGTGGTACGTCGCGCCGCCGTAGGTCGCCGTGATGGTGATGCCGCCCGTCGGCATCCCCGGGTTCCAGGGCACGGAGAGGTCGGTCGGACCGTCCACGTTCATCCGATGGACCTCGCCGGCGACCGTGATGTCGACGGCGCCCGTCACCGGATCGCCGACGTCGTCGGTGAGCTCCGCCCTGACGATGAGCGTGTCGCCCACGAGGAGGACATCGCCCGGGACCTTGACGTCGCGGTTCACCGACGCGCGGTCCGGGGTTGACGTCAGCTCGAGCCCGGTGACCGATCTTATCGTGACGACGCTCTCGTTCGAGGACGGGAGGTAGAACCTGTGGCCCAGGAACCTGGCGCTGAAGGTGTGCTCGCCGACGTCGACGGTTGTCGGCACGGTCCTCGACAGGGCGAAGACGCCGTCGGCACCGGTCGCGAGGTCGGCGGTGGAGAACAGCTCCGAGACGACGTTCATCCCGACGATCCCATCGCCGCGGTCGTCGAGGAGCGTCCCGTATACCGTGAGGGTCCGGCTCCGGTACTCGGTAACGTTCTCGCAGGTGACCGTCGTCCTGACGAGGACATCTACCACGACCGTGTCGTTGCTCATGACGAAAAGGTCGTCGCCCGGGAAGGCCGCCCGCAGCCTGTGGTGGCCGAGCGTGTCGTTCAGGTCGACCCTGTACAGGTAGGACCACTCGCCGTCCACCGACTCGGCCGCGCCAGCGAGGGTGCCGTTCCAGTAGATGTCGACCGTGCCGTCCATCGGGTTCCCGAGGGCGTCGTGGAGGAGGCCGGAGAAGAGGACGTCCTCTCCGCGCACTGCCTCGGCGGGATCCAGCAGCACGGTCGTCTCGCGGAGGACGGCGACGTGCCCCGTGGCATTGGCGGGCCCGTGGTATCCGGTGTGCAGGTACGATACCTCGACGATGTACGAGCCCGGCTCCTGGGCGTATGGCACCAGGACCGAAATGTCGAACTCACCATCGGTGCTGAACTTGTAGGTCTTGTCGAAGACGCCGATGAGGAGGTCGATGATGCCCGAGAGCGGCCCGTTGACGTCGGTGAGCGTGCCTTCGATCCTCATGTATTCGCCGGCGATCACCCTCCCGGGGAGGGTCACGTTCAGGAACGTCTCGGCCTTCACGGTCACGACGGCGGTCGTCGTCGCAGGGAGGAGGTACCCCTCCCCGTTGTAACGGACTACGTATGTCAGCGGGCCGAGCCCGTGATCGTCCGGGACCGACCATGGGATGTCGAACTCGCCGCCCTCGGCGGCGCCCGTGATGTTCTCCCCGGATATCCTCACGTCGACATCGGCATCGAGGCCGGTGCCGTTGTCCGATACGAGGGTGCCCGCGACGTGGAAGGTGCGTCCGATGGAGGCGACATCCTCCACGTCGAGGGCGAGGGTCGTTTTTGCGAAGATGTCGAAGGTGCCGTTGGCGAAGGCGGGCGTGTAATATCGCGTGCCGTTGAAGGCGGCCGACAGGACATGTTCGCCGATCGCCATGTCGTCCGAAAGGTCCACCGGGATGCTGAAGGTGCCGTCCGAGAGGGTGGTGCCCGCGGCCAGCCGCGTCGTGCCGTCGAGTATCTCGATGGTCTGGTCCGACACGCCCTGGCCCGTGTTGTCGATCAGGTAGCCGTCGATGAGCTCGGTCCTGTTGCGGACGAGCACCTCCTCGACGAGGGTAAGGTAAGCGTTCCTCATGACGTCGATGTCCTGACTGGCGGACGACGGGAGGTACTGAGCGGTGCCTCCGAAGGATGCCGTGATGGTGTGGGTCCTCGCGAGCTCATCGTCGGATATCCGGATCGCCATCTCGAAGGTGCCGTTGGCGGAGTTGACGAAGCGCGTCGTGCCGAAGGTTATCCTGATGGGCAGGTCCAGGGGGGCGTCGTGGTCGTCGACGATGGTCCCGCTCACCGTGATGTTGCTTCCGACGAGCGTCGAGTTCGGCGCGGCGATCGACATCGTCGTGGCGGAGATCACCGGGACGGATATCGCCTCCCACGAGGCGATGTAGACCTCCGTGCCGCCGAAGTGCGCCAGGAACTGGACCGGCGACAGGGGGGCGTCGGCGGGGACGATGTGCTGCACCGTCACGCTGCCGTTGACCGTCGTGAGGTTCCCCGTGTAGTCGCCCGATATCTGGATGGGCATGCCGTCCAGGGGGTTGTCGAGGTCGTCGTAGAGTATGAACGTCACGTTGAAGGTGGTGTTCCGCCGCACGTTCGACGGGCCGTCGATCTCGATCCTCGTGATGGCCAGGTTCGTGTAGATGACCGTCGCGTTGCAGGGCGAGTGCGAGCGGCTGCCGTTGAACGCCATCAGCACGGGGACCTCGCCGAGCGGGGCGACGGGGAAGGTGACGGAGAGCAGGAAGTCGCCGCGGTCGTCGGTGGTCGCGTTCCCCAGGAGAGTGCCGTTCCAGCTCACGGCGACCGTCATGTCGGTGACCGGGCCTCCCCACCCGTCCAGAAGGGTGCCGTTGATCGTTCCGGACGTGTTGCGGGTCACCTTCTTCTCGATCGCCCTTATGTAGGTGAATACCGGCCTGATCTCGACATCAAGGCGCACCGCGTCTTCGGGGTAGATGTTCGTGTAGTTGGAATTCGGCGTGTAGCGGACGATCAGCGTGGTGTTCCCGAGCGGCGCATCCCTGGGCAGCTCGCACGGGACCGTCGCGGCGACGTCGCCGACCGTCCAGGTGCCAACGACGGTCTCGTTCACGATGACGTCGATCCATCCTGTGCCCGAGATATCGTTGCCGACATCGTCGGTTATGGAGACCTCCACGTCGAAGCCCCTGCCGAGGTAGAGGACGTCCGGGGCGGAGGCGTTCAGGTCGACCCCCGGGAGGACCGTGATGACCACCGTCGCAGTCGAGGGCGTGAGGTAGGTGGTCCCGTTCGACACAACGGTCAGCGTGTGGTCTCCCAGGGCCATGTCCTCGGGGATGTCCCAGTAGATGGTCCCGATGCCGTTCACGTCTGACGTCGTGTTCTCGATGAAGTCTCCGTCCCAGTGGATGTCAATTGGCATGTCAGGGTAGCGGACGTTCCATGGGTCGATCACCCTTATGGCCATGTAGAGCCGCCCGCCCTGGCCGACCACCTCGGTGCCCGAGGGTTCGAGGGCACCGTCGGTCCGGACCTCGAGCATCGACGGCGGGTCGATCGCGGACCACGCCGGGGTGTGATTGAAGGTGAACGGGCTGAACAGACGAACGAGATCGTCCCCGGCCCGGACCCTGTCGGGGACAGGCCCGGTGACGTTGAAGGTGCCGTCGGCCCGGGTGAGCGCGTACCTCGACAGGTAACCGCCAGAGGAGCCGTTGACGTAGACCATCATCGGATGGAACGGGATGCCGTATCCGCTCTCGTTGAGCGCGACGCCCCGGACCCAGAAGGTGTCCCCCTTGCGGGCGACGCCCGAGGTCTCGTGGATGATGAGCGTCGCGTTCTCGGTCCCGAGGTACACGTCGTCCTCCCGCGGGACCTCCTCGCCGTCGCTCGGCGTGGTGCCGAGGTCGATCGCCTTCCACTGCTCCCTCATGTAACGGTCGCTCCCATCGGGCACGTAAACTTCGACGTAGGAGTGGCCGCCGGAGCCGCCGACGAAGCGGGTCGGGACGCCGAGGGAGTTGGCGATGACGAAGAACGCGAAGGACCTGTGGCCGCCGTGGCCCACCCTGGACATTACGATGTTCTGGAAGAGATCGTAATCGGGGTCCAGCTCCGGGATGGTGCCCTCCGCCTCCGGATAGGTGGCGCTCCCGTTCGTGAAGGTCAGGAAGAAGGCCTGCAGCGTCTCGACTATGGTCTTGACGCTGGTCTCGTTCCTCAGGGCGCCGACCGAGGCGTCGGTCGTGCTGTCGAGGAACCATCGCGCGCTGTCCCGGACGTTCGTCGGGACCTCCTTGAGGACGCCGGCGGGCACGTCCGAGACCGTGGCGGATCCGGGTATCTGCTGGGTCCAGTAGGAGCCGTTCGTTATCATCGTGTACTCGAGGACGATCCGCGCCAGTTCCTCCGATTGGACGTAGTAGTTGTCGGCTCCGTCCTTGTAGAACCTGAGGGTGACGTTCGCCATGTACCCCGTGATGAGGGCGTCGGGCGTGACGCTCGGGATCGCGAAGTAGCGGTCTGGGGCGACCTCGATGGTGTTCGGGAGGTGCGCCCTGTACCATCGGCTGTACGAGCCGTCCGCCGGGGGTGACGTCGGTATCCTGTACTTGGTCGAATTGTGGACGTAGAGCGTGAAGCCGGACGTTATGGCGTCGGTGATCACGAACCTGTCGGCGTACGGATGGATGGGATAGAACACCGTGTAGGAGAGACCATATCCCTCCAGGAGCCCGTCGGACGGGTCGATGTCGCCGTCCCAGGGTGGGATCTCGGCGTCGCCGGGGTCTGTCGGGTCCATGCCCATGTCCCACTCGTACCCGTCGCTGAGGCCGTCGTCGTCGGTGTCCCAGTCGAACGGGTCGGTCCCGGCCTCGAACTCGCCAGTGTTGTTCAGGCCGTCGTTGTCAGGGTCCTCTGCCCCGTCGGGGACGCCGTCCCCGTCCGAGTCGGGGTCCGTCGCATTGTATCCGTACATCTCCTCCCACCAGTCGGGGAGGCCGTCGTTGTCGAAATCGTCGGACCGCGTCCCGTTGATGTATTCGTCGTAGTTGGAGATGCCATCGCCGTCCGCGTCCTCGTCGGCGTCGTCGTTCAGCGGGTCGAGGCCGTTGTCCACCTCGTATCCGTCGTCCATGCCGTCGCCGTCGGTGTCGTTGTTGCTCATGTTCGTGCCGGCCTCGTATTCCTCGACGTTCGTCAGGCCGTCGCCGTCCCCGTCGCCCTCGCCGTCCCCCACGCCGTCCCCGTCGGTGTCGGGGTTCGACGAGTTGAGGCCGTTATTGTCCTCGAACCAGTCGGGAAGCCCGTCCCCGTCCGAATCCTTGTCGTCCGGCCTTCCGAGGGTGGTCAGGTCGACCGCCCTGCCGCCCAGGTCGACGCGCATCCAGTGGGAGTCCGAATAGGACGTGTTCGCCACCGGGACGTACACCTCCACGAAGGCGTGGACCTCGTTGGACACGTAGCGGGTCGGAACGCCCAGGGCGTTGGCGAGGATGAAGAACGCGAATGAGCGGTGGCGGCACACGCCGCGCTTGTAGATCGTGAGCCCCTGCCAGATGTCGAGGCCGGGGTCGTCGGAGTCGGGGTAGGGGTCCTCCTCCCCCTCGAAGCTCCCGAAATACGAGACCAGGGTCGTGACGAGCTTCCGGTAGTTCGTCTCGCCGTCCAGTTCCATGAGCGGCGTTATATCGGCGATGTCGTGAGAAGCCGACGCGTTGCATCCGCCCGAGATGCACTCCTCGACCGCTTCCGTCACCGACGTCGGCACGGGATTGAGCACTCCATCCGGCACGTCGTCGGTCGTCAGATCCCCGTCGATCCCCGACGGCGTCTGGGTGAAGTACTTCCCGGGGGTCGTCATCCAGTATCGCAGGTATATAGTCTTGGTCTGGTCGCAGACGGCGTAGTAGTTGTCGGCGCCGTCCTTGTAGAAGTCGATGATCGTCTCGTTCGCGGTGAAATCGGTGATCACCGCATCGGGAGAGGGCGAGGGGATCAGGACTGCCTGGTTCGCCGTCACGGACATGCCTCTCCAGAGGTATCCATCGAAATCGAAGGCGTAGTCCGCGTCCGGGTCGATGGACTCGTAGTCAAGGTCCGGATCGTCGACATACATGTAGTAGTCCGAACGGACCGCATCAGCGGTGCCCCAGCGCTTCAGCGCGCCCAGAGGCGGAATGAAGACCTCGTACAACGTCAGGGAATCCGGGCTGCCGCCGGTGTCGGGGAATCCTCCCGGCGAGCCGCCGCTGGGGGTGCCGCCGCCTCCGGGCGGCGTGTGGTCGTCCGGGTCGTTCGGGTCCCGCGGGTCGGTGCCGTTGAGGTACTCCTCGAGGTTCGTGTAGCCGTCGAAGTCGACGTCGCCGTCGGCGTCGTCGCGGTGCGCGTCGAGGTAGTATTCGATCTCCCATCCGTCGGGCATGCCGTCGCCGTCCGTATCGGGGTCGTACGGGTCCAGGAAATACTCGTACTCGCCAGAGTTGTTTAGGCCGTCGCCGTCAGGGTCCTCGGCGGAGTCGTTCGTGTGCAGCGGGTCGATCTTCTGGGTCCCGTCGCGCGGGTCGACACGGTAATGGACCTCCCATCCGTCGCAGAGGCCGTCGTCGTCCGAGTCCGGGTCCTCGTTGTCCGTGCCGTTCAGGTACTCCTGGTAATTGGTGTACCTCTCCTCCTTGTCGATGTACCCGTCGTGATCGAAGTCGTACCCGTCGTTGTCGGGGTCCTTCCCGGAATCCGGGCTCGTCGGGTCGGACGCCTCCACCTGGACGGCGCTGGACATGACGAGAAGGGCGGTCATCAGCAGAACGAAGATCGTATTCCTCTGAACGTACATTGGTTCACCCCGACCGTACCTTGGGTACTCAAAGGCTTCCTGTCGGAGGTATTGACGCATCACTATATATAAAGAATCCCTGGTGATAACCCGTGTTTGTCTCCTATAGACGGATGTAATGGAACGGGGCGGACGCGCTGTCTTTCCCTTTCACGCATCGATCAGATCGAGATGTCGATCCCCAGGCGTTCCGTGAGCTCCTTGTACCGGTTCCGTATCGTGACCTCGGTCACGCCCGCGACGTCGGCGACCTGTCTCTGGGTGCGCCGGTGGTTCAACTGTATCGAGGCGATGTATATCGCGGCGGCCGCAACGCCCGTGGGCCCGCGGCCGGAGGTCAGCTCCATGTCGGCAGCCTCTTTCAGGATCTCGATCGCCCTCGCCTGCACCTCGCCGGGGAGCTTGAGCGCGCTCGAGAAGCGGGAGACGTAGTCCTGGGGGGACGTCGGCATCAGTTTCAGCTTGAGCTCGCGGGTCATGAACCGGTACGTCCGGCCGATCTCCTTCCTGTTGACCCGGGAGGCGTTGGCTATCTCGTCCAGCGTCCTCGGGACCCCGAGCTGCCTGCAGGCGCCGTAGAGGGAAGCCGCGACGACCCCCTCGATGCTCCTCCCCCTGATGAGGTTCTTGTTCACGGCCTTCCGGTAGATCATCGCGGCGGCCTCCCGGACGTTCCTCGGGAGGCCGAGGGTCGATGCCATCCGGTCGAGCTCGCCGAGGGCGAAGGCCAGGTTCCGTTCCGTGGCGTTGCTCACGCGGATCCTCCGCTGCCACTTCCGCATGCGGTAGATCTGCGCCCGGTTGCGGGTCGGTATGCTCTTGCCGTAGGAGTCCTTGTTCTTCCACCCGATCTCGGTGGCAAGGCCCTTGTCGTGGATCGTGTAGGTCATCGGGGCGCCCGTCCTCGCCCGCTTCTCCCCCTGCTCCATGTCGAAGGCGCGCCATTCGGGCCCGACGTCGATGTAGTTATCGTCGATCACGAGGCCGCAGTCCTCGCAGACCAGTTCGCCCCGCTCGTAATCGCGCGTTATGTGCGTGCTCTCGCACTCCGGACACTTGAGGACCTCGTCGGTCTCGATCTTCTCCTTCGGCATTCGCATCACCTCGTGAAGATCTCCATGCCTTCGAAGCGGAACCCCCCCCTTGCGCCCTCGACCCTGATCGAGATGAACGGCGCATCCACCGGTCCGAAGACATCGTCTACCTTGCCCAGGGGCTTCATCATCCTGTCGTAGACCCTCTCCCCCACCGTCGGGGCACGCTCGGCGCGGGCGACGAGTCGACCGTTTGGAAGAAGGTGCAGGGTCCGGCCCAGGTAGGTGGCCGTCATCTTAATAAGGGAGAAAATGACCCACTATAAAAACATTTGTATAAATTTATCTATCTTTCGGTCCATTGCTCGATGCGGGAGACCTCTGGCGCGCACCACTCAAGGGATGGGAACGGGCTTCCTCTTCCCGTCAATGGTTGGGCTCGTAGGGGTTGAACGCGGGGTCGCCGTGGAGGATGAACTCGTTTATCGTGTCGTCGTCCGGTCCCCCGCCGTCGGTGCCGATGTCGCGGATGTACTTGTTCTTCGCGTCCATGAGCGCGAAGCCCGCGGTGAGGTCCTCGAGGTTGTTCGCGATGATCTGGTCGTTCGTCTTGTCGTAGATGTAACCGAGATGGTTGCCCCACATGCAGAGAGCCAGGTAGTCGCCGAGAGTGCTGTCGGAGTTCGTGTCGGGTACGGGGACCACCGTCCCCCACGACATCCTGGTCGCCCCGACGTATCCGTTCACGCCGGCGTGGAGGAAGGCCTGGGAGAGGGCGTTCACCGGGTAGAGTCCGTCGATCCTTCCCGTGACGCAGGACGAGCCGAACATGAGCGTCGGCCCGAAGTCCATGTACCTCACGTGGGCCACGTCGTATGCGCCGCCTCCGTAGGTGGGCTTCGAGAACGGGTCCGCGATCCCCTCGGCCCCCTCCTGTGCCGTGGGCACGTACCAGTAGTAGAACCCGTGGGCGCAGAAGAAGATGAAGTTCGCGCTCTCGTACTTGTCCTGGCTGTACTGCCTGCGCGACTTCTGGTTGTCGTCGCCGAACCCGGAGTCGTCGTCGGTGGGCGGGGTGAAGCCAGCGGCCCTCGCCATCTCCCTGAACTTGATCAGGTCGAGCTTCGCCACCTCGACGGGCGGGATCGTCCCGAGGGTCGTGTAGACGGAGTCCTTCCAGTCGTCGTCGAGGATGATGCCGTCGTTGACGGGTCCGTCGTGGGCGTCGATGATGTCGTAATAGAACGCGGTCCTGGCGATGAGGGCGCTGACATCCTGCGCGTCCCACCCGTCGACGCGGCCCACCCCCACCTCGAAGTCCTGGTCGTGGGCGTTCTGGCACTCGTATGGCTGGTCGTTGTCGGGCATCAGGTCGTACGGCGCGTCGTACGGGTCCGCGTCCAACGATGAGTAGAAGTTGTCGCTGGGCATGCCGAAGCCCTCGGTCGGGTCCCCCTGGCCGCTCTCGTAGTAGAACTGGGGGACCATGTTCGTGTCGCCGACGAGGGCGATGCTGAACTCGAGCCCATCCTCGTAGAACATCCGCTGGTACTCCGCCGCCAGCGCGACGATCTCGGCCTTGAAGGGCTCGAATGTCTCTATCTCCGCGTCCGACGCTCTGCACCAGTCGGGGAACGTGTAATCGTCCGGGTCGATGTCCCTGCCCGTCAGGAGGCCGAGGACCTGGATGATGTCCTTCTTCACCACGACGGCGCTCTTGTTCGCCTCGTCCAGGGCGTCGGGGTTGGCCGCGGGCTCGCCGCAGCCGGAACACCCTATGTATCCCGGCGAATGGAGCAGGAACTGAGGCTTCGAGAGGAGGAGCCCTCCGCGGAAGGCGGTCAGGTAACCGGCCATGGAGGACAGCCCGCGCATGAGGGGGAACACCGGCACTTCTGCCATCGCGCCCTGGTACCGCCCCTCCATGGGAGCTATCCTCTCGACGGTGATGTCGATGGTGTATCGCGCCTCTCCGCTGTCCACGGTGGGCAGGCGTGCGAGGACCTGGATGTCCATCGGCCCTTCGGAATTGACCTGGGCCAGTTCGGTGTAGAAGTGCGCCCACAGGGGTCTGCTCGTCGGGTCCGAGGGATTCTCGTAGACGTAATCGTAACCCGGCGAGCCACCGAAGAAGTAGAGCTCGTCCACTCCTCCCGAGGCGTCGATCGCCCCGTCCTCGTCGGCGTCGAGCCCGAGGTAGACGTACATGCGCTCGCCGGAGTAGTGGGCGTCCCCCTGGGCCTTCCCCTCGCGGGCCAGGATGTCGAGGGTGTAGATCGAGAGCCCCGTCGCCTCCGAAACGTCCATCTTCGCGTCTATCTTGAGGTTGGCGAAGTTCCAGCCCTCCGGGATCTCGAAGCGGCTGATGGGTCCGTCCGGGGAGTCCGGTGCCGCCCCCGGGTACGCCCCGGAGGAGGAATCGCCGACCATGCCCTCGAAGTGGAACGTCTCGGCCTCGAGGACCTCGTTCTCGTGGACATCGAGCGGGTTCGCGACCGCCAGGTAGCCGACCGAGAGGCCGAGGCGCTGCTCGATGACGTCCCGGGTGTGGCCGATCATCGTCATCGAGGTCTCCTCCTCGGTAAAGATCCCGGAATCCCGGGATGTCATCGGGAGGCGCATCTCCTTCCCGTAGCCGCCTATGCCGCCGCAGACGATGGTGAACTCGACGCCAAGGGCCCGCAGGGCGGCCTTGACCTCGCCGTCGGTGGAGTCGGTGGCCATGACGGGCATGTTCAGATAGGAAGCGAGCGGCATCACGGCAGTGGCCATGTTGTACCCCAGCTGGCTGGTCTCGACCAGGACCGCGCCCTTGCTCGAGACCCAGTACGCCCGCGCGACCTCGATGGACACGTCCCTCGGGCTGCCCTCGACCTTGACCTTCTGGCCGAACGGGATGTTGTCGACGCTCCCGAGGGTGACGATGACGTCGGCATCGTACTTCACGAGGAATGACCCGACGGCGCTGGAGATCTCGTCGCCCGACCCGACGAGCAGCGGGACCGCCATCCGCTCGCCGCCCTCGTAATAAAGCGCAAGCGGGGTGCCGATGAGGGCATAGTAGGGCTCGTCGGCGGATGCGACGACGGCCTCCGGTTGCCCGGACCTGACCGCTTCCTGTCCGAGGAGGTCGGCGAGGGTCGCCTTCCGGGACGAGCTCCCGTCCCCGGCCCTGACGTCGACGAGGCTGAGGCCGCCGAGCAGGAGTATCATGACCACCGAGAGCGTGATGACCTTCATCTTGCCGAGCGACCTTTCATCGGTTGACATCTGATACCCTCGCTTCTCATTTCCGTGTATGTAAAAATAGTTTATGGTTGCATGCGAACAAGGCGGGGCGTTCCAGCCGTCGGTCCCGGACGGCCTCGGCCCGCTGACGGGGCGGGCCTCCGGGCCAGAAGGGACCGGGAACCCGCCTGCATGCGCGGGAGCCATGGCGGGAAGGTGCCAGCCTTTGCCATCCGCCCCGCGCTCATGGTAAATTATATAGGCATGGTTGTATTATGGGCAACACGGAGGGCAAACAGATGGAGAACGTGGAGGTATTCCTCAAGTTCGACCCCCGCTACGGGGACGCCGAATCCCTCGACAGGCGTATCTTCGACGCGGCCGTCGAGTACTTCTCCTACGTCCACGCGAAGAAGATCGCGGACATGACCAAGGAGGACGCCTACCAGGCCCTCCTCGAGTACCGCGACTACGCCATCAGGGAGGAGCTCCGCTGGACCTACCTCGAGAACAAGATCCGCTCCCTCATGCATGACGACAACGCGTTCTGCGTCGAGGAGTCCTGCATCATCAGCCTCCGCGACCCCAACCTGAAGGGCGTGCCCATCGACATCCACTACCAGGTCTTCAAGCGGGACCTCTTCCAGTGCCGGTACTGCGGCACCACCGGCTCCAAGGAGGAACTCGAGGTCGACTACATCCTCCCGCCCAGGGAGGGGGGCAGCCTCGAGATCGACAACCTCGTCACCGCCTGCGTCGACTGCAAGAACAAGGTCCTCCTCGCACGGAGCAGGCCCGCGACCGGCGAGAAGCCCAAGAAGCCAAAGCCCAAGAAGTCCAGGACATGAGACGAAGGGGCAGTTTCTACGCCGAGATATACGGCTGCTCGATGGACCGGGGAGAGGCCGAGCTCTTCCTCCGCAGCCTCGAGGGCGCCGGCCTGTCCCCGACCGGGGACCCGTCGGAGGCCGATATGTCGTTCCTTTTCACGTGCGCCGTCATCGCCTCCCCCGAGAGGCGCATGCTCTCCGCCATCAGGGC
>JAKEGO010000013.1 GCA_022615805.1 Thermoplasmata archaeon | reverse complement strand
AGATGAGGAGGGCGATGGAGCAGACGAGCGGCGCGATGTTCCCCCCGAAACCCGCGGATGCGGCGAAGTCATCCCCGTCCTCGAGGGAGGCCCCGTAATGCACCACGTGCGAGAACAGCATGGCGTGGGCGAGGAGGGAGAGGACGGCGAACAGCGCGGCGGACCCGCCGATCAGGGCCATGACATCCCCCCCACCCGCCTCGATGCGGACGGCGCCGGCGTAAGCGACCGCCGAGAAGGCGGCGGCAAGGGCGAGGGCGACCGTGATCGCCAAGATGTCGAACGATATCGCGTCGAGCTCGTCGCCGGACACCTCCCGTGCTATCGCGTGGACGACGGCCTCCTCCTCGTAGCGGCGGAAATCGCCGCCGTCGTCCTCATGGTCCACCTGCACGGCCACCCACGGGAACAGCGGGACGCACACAAGGCCGACGACGCACGCGACGAGCATCAGTCGGGCGGCCCTCGATGCGCGGAACGTCGTCCGAGCGGCCTCAGCGCCGGGACGACGGCCCAGACCGGCCGGGGGGACCCACCCGCCCGGCCCCTCGCGGGGTCCTCGCGGGACCCGACCACCATTCGTCCACGCCGGGGGCCTCATGCCGAGGCCGATGCGGACATCGCCCTTGTCCCCGCCGCCATCCTCAGCGGGACCGCCCCCGCGGGGCTCCGCGGCCCACGGGTCGCCGGGCAGCGCCGTCGTCCCTCCGTCCGGGGGCGGGACGGCGCGCCGCAGTTCGACCTCCACGAGGGCCGCCCGGGCCGCGCCGGCGCAGAGCATGGCGCGGGTCGCCAACGCCAGCCCCACGACGAACGCGGCCACGCCCGCCGGGGAGACCCCCCTCGCGGCGCGATATTCCGCGCTCTCGGAGAACGCCATCGTGAGCTCGTTCGAGATGGACAGGGCGATGAACGATGCCGACATGGCCATCACCGCCACTCCCGCGAAGGCGACGAGCATCGAGAGGGCCACCGTGCGGTCCGGACGATCGGCGCCGCCTGCGCGGCCGTCGAGCCAAATGAGCGCGAGCGCGACGACGGCACCGGCAACGAGGGACGCCATCGTGAACCAGATGCGCCATTGCATGAGGTCGGTGTACCCGCCCGAGAGCCTGGCGGGGGGCTCGTCCCCGACCACGCGACGGAGCCTCGCGTCGTACCACGTGGTCCCCGGGTCGTCGGCATCCGTGGACCAGGCGACGAACCACGGGAGGGCGGCCGAAAGGACGAGCCCGGCGACCGAGAGGACCAACGCCGCCCGGGCGGTGCCGCCGAGCGACCTCGCGCGCCTGCGCCGCTCCGCCCCTGCAGCCTCGACCGCCGCCGCCGGCCCGGCGCCGGGCGCCGCACGATCCACGGGACGGCGGCGCTGTCCCCTCGACCCCCCCTCCTCCCGAAGGCCGGGTCCGGGCTCCTCCTGGCGCCGGATGCCATCCCCCGCGTCCGCCGGGGGCGGGCGCATCGGTTCGCCCCTGACAGGCGGAGGCCCGGCCGGGACGTCGGCCCGCCCCGCGCCTGCAGCGGGACCGCCGGCCTCCCTGCCGCGCGAGCGTGGCTGATCCGTCAGGCCTTCCACCTGACGCCCGGAAGACCATTCACCGTGGCCGGTCACCGGGGAGCCACAGGCCGGGCAGGACCCGCGCATGTCGATGAACTCGATGCCGCAGACCTCGCAGACGCGCATCTCTCCCCCTTCGGGACCCCATCGGCCCGGAGGAATAAAAGAGTTGGGGGCGTGGGCCGCGGCGCGACCGGAGGCCGGCATCGGACGGCGGGCGGGCGCTCACGAGACCCCGAACATCGACATCCGGCGCGAGCCGGGGTGGACCTGCAGCAGGGACGGGTCCCTCGGCATCGAGGCTGGTGACACCCCGCCGCATGGCGGCAGCGACATCCCTCCGAAGTAAGTCACTTTCGGCCCTGGCCGGAAGAAGACAAAGGCCCACACGCCCAACGGACCATGCCGGACGCCGCTCGTCCGACGCGGACACCGCATGTCCAGGCCCGGCGCATCCCGGTCCGCCGCCCGGACACTACCGTCACTCCGGCGACTGCGACCGAGTGAACATCACGTTCGCTGGACCAAAGCGTCATGGGATGAACGAGCCACACCGCACGATGCCGGCATCACTCAGGGACCGGGATGATCTCGATGGAGCACGGAGCGGGGAGCTTCATGTTCGCCCTCTTCAATGCCTCCTTCGCCTGGGTGACGTGCTGGTCGTTCACGCGGACGAACATCACCGCCTGGCGGCGGTCGACCCTGGCTGCCGTGCCGACGGCCTTGCCGAAGGCGCGCCTCATCCCCTGGGAGACGCGGTCTGCACCCGCTCCGACGGCCACCTTGTTCTCTCGGAGGACCTGGTGAGGGAAAACGAGGACCTTGAGGTGGTAGTTCTGCGCGCCGACGAACCTGTGGAGGTGCCTGTTCGCGGCGATGCGTGCGGCCTCGAGGGCCGTGTGCCTGACCTGGCACGCCTCCTTCACGAGGAGCCGGACCTCGTTCTGGTACTTCCCCTTGAGGTTGCCGAGGTCGAACTGGACGATCCTGAGGCCGGGGACGCCGCCCATGTACTTCCGCCTGGTGTAGGCGGGCCCGGTTATCCGGCGGTACATCCTCGCTGGTTTGCGCGCCATCGGGCGGGCAGAACGCTCCATCCTTATATGACTTTCCCTTCACCTGCGGGGAACACCTCGACCCTGGAACGGTCCCTGTCGTCCGCAATCATCAGGATAACTATTTATGCCGCGAAAAGCATAGGACCTACAACCCGCTCAGCCCTACGTATCACGGTCGGGCGAGAACGCCCCTCCGCTTGCGCAGGTCGACGGCCAGAGGTGGAAATCGATGAAGAACGGACTACTTCTGTATATGAGTTTGCTACTCGGAGCGCTCCTGCTCCTCGGGGTCAAGACGAACGCCCAGGCAGGGGACGTCTTCCTGGAGGACTTCGAACAGGGGGACACGGACATGCCCCTCCCGGACGACCGGGACGGTTCCGCGGGCGACAAGGCAGGATGGTACAGGAACGACGAGCTCGATGGGGAATGGGATTCGGGATGGGGGCTCAACAACGAGGGTACCATGTACTATGACGAGCATACCCCGTACGAGGGCCAGTACTGCGCGCTGTCCCAGATGTACACCTACTCTGGAGAGGACAACAACACCCTCTACTTCTACATCGACCTCTCATCCGACGGCTACTCCGCGACGGACAACGTGTGGATCGACTTCTGGTACTCGCACACGAACTACCAGGGCTATTACTCGTACGCCCGCACGACCCTCGAGATGTGGGTCCACGACGATGACACGAACAGGTCCCGGCGGGTATGGGTCGGCGACGTGACCAACACCGAGTATTACCCGGTCCCCGGCTCTGGCGAGGACAAATGGAAGCACGCGAGCGTGGACATCAGCGACCACATCACATCGACCTACGACACGTGGACCGAGATATATTTCACCCACAAGACGACCTCGGGCTGGTACGCCTACCCCTACATGCACCACGCGAAGATCGACAACCTCGAGTTCGACATCAAGGAAGCGACCGACTTCGCTATAACGAACATGACGGCGACCCCCGCGGCTGCGGAGGTCAACACGACCTGCGCCGTGAAGGCGGCCCTGAGCAACGACGGCTACGCCGACTACCCCTCTGGCATCGTCGTGGATCTCATCGTGGAGGACGACGAGGGGACCGTCATCGCGAGCGACACCTACACCCACAGCGCAGGCCTCGATGCAGGAGAATGGACATGGGTCTGGTTCAACTGGACCCACGTGTCCAGCGACGGCTCCGAGACGTACAACGTCACGGTGACGGTGGACATGGCCGCCGACACGGACGACGTCGACGACGCGATAACGAAGCAGGTACAGCGGTACTGGCAGAAGTGGTGGGAGGGCTTCGAGTCCCATGACCTCAAGGCCCCTCGTCCCGCGTTGAGCCCGTCGTGGTACGTTAGCGAACGCATCGGCGATCAGAATGGCGACTACAGCGACGGCGGCATAGGCGTCAGCTCCGACTCCCAGTACTCATGGCCATCCGGGTACAACGACCCGTACGAGGGCTCGGAATGCGCGATCCACCGCGTGTTGTACGACTGGTACGACTCCGGCGCACAGGACATCTGGATGGACGCCTACTTCGACATGGAGTCCTGGGGCGAGGTGGCATTCAGCTTCTGGTACGATACATACATCTACACATGGTACCAACAATACTGGAACATCACGGTCCTCGTCAGCGACGACGGCGGTTCATCGTTCCACCTGCTCGACACCCTGATGAAGGATTACACGATGAGCAACTGGCAATACAGGTCCTACGCCCTCTCGGACGACCCGGACTTCGACCTGACGGACGAAATGGTCATCCGCTTGAGGTCCCGCGCGACCGGTGGCGCCTATCCGGAATACATCGTCAGGTTCGACGCGCTATCATTGACCGGCAATCCCTATACCACCGATGCGGCCGTAAGGGAGCTCGACATAGGGGGCAACCAGGCCCGGCTCAACGACCAGAAGCAGGTCACCGCCACCGTGAAGAACGTGGGCAGCGACGACCTGACCGACGTCGACGTCCGGTGCCATATCACCGACCAGTGGGGAGCGACCGTCCTCAACAATGTCAAGACCGTGGGCAGGCTCGAGAGCCTCTGGGAGCGCGATCTCACGTGGAGCTACACCCCGACCGACGTGGCGCGGTACTATGTCAACGTGTCGGCGGAGGTCCCGGGGGACGAGTTCGAGTGGAACGACGTGGCGAGCGCATGGTTCGATTCCATGCCCCTCGTCTTCTACGAGGACTTCGAGGACCACAACACGGATGCGACCGACAACTCGCTCCCGGCGGATTCGGGCTGGTACCTCAGCGAGAAGTACGGCGATTCGTCGTATTCCTACTACGACGCCGGCGCCGGCCTTACGTCCGAATACACATACGACCCCTACTACAGCCGGCCGATCGAGGGCACGGACAGTGCGATGCTCGCCCTGTCGTACTACGACGAAGCAAGCGAGGTCTACATGGACGTGACCTTCTACGACATCGCCTACAGGTCCCCGCTCACGCTCTCCTTCATCTCCGACATCTTCGCCTACAGTTACTACGGGTACAACGCCTCGGTATTCGTCACATACGACGGCGGCGACACGTGGGAACTCCTGACGAGCATCCCCCTGGACGAGATGATGAACGACATAGACCTGTACGAGGT
>JAKEGO010000110.1 GCA_022615805.1 Thermoplasmata archaeon | reverse complement strand
TCGTGGGGGTCTATGCGATGATGTCCGTCCTCCCACGACGACCTCGGACTCGTGGGATATAGGCTTTTGCCCTGATTGCAGCGGTTTCGACGATGGATATCGGCAAGCCGAAGGCCGACTCGGAGAATAGTTCTTTAAAATCTAATCGGGGTATTTTTTAAAGTTGGACCTGCGCCATGATCCCCGAGCAAGGTTCAGATCTCGATCAGGTCGTACTTCCTCTCCCCCAGCCCCAGTTGCTCGGCGTACTCCAGCTGGTGCTCCCACGGCACATCGTGGACGTCCCTGATCTTGTCGGCCACGTTGACAGCCGTGAGGCGGGAGCCGGGGAGGCCAGCGGCGGCGTTAACGAGGTCAGCGGAGGCCTGGTCGATGGCCACCGGGTCGATGCTGGCAACGATGCCGACGTCCTGGACGAGGTACGCATCGGACCAGCCGAGGCAGTCGCAGTCGGGCGTGACGTTGACGATGAAATTGTAGAACCCGCATTTGCCGGACTTGCCCTTCAGGACGCCTTGGGCGTACTCGACCATCTTCTCGAGGAATGCGCGGTTGTCGGTCTTCCACTGCACCGCGATGGCGCCGAAACGGCATGTGGCGGTGCATTCCCCGCACCCGATGCACGCTGCCTTGCCGATGTGGGCCTTCCCCTTGACCACGGAGATCGCGCTGACCGGACAGGCGCGCATGCACTCGAGGCAGGCGACGCAGGTGTCGGCATCGACCTCGGGCTTCAGGTCGCTGTGCTGCAGCTGCTTCCCTGACCTGGCGGCGCAACCCATCCCGATGTTCTTCAGCGTCCCCCCGAAGCCGGCGAGCATGTGTCCCTTGAAGTGCGATGCGCCGATGAGGACCTCCGAGGCGGCGATGGCGCTGGCGACGTTGACCTCCCGGAAGTGCTTCCCCTCGACGGGCACCCTGACGAAGTCCCGGCCACGGAGGCCGTCTGCGATGATCGCGGGCGCTCCCACGACGGACGGCAGGAACCCGTGGTCGTAAGCGGCCTTCAGATGGTCGACCGCGTTGGACCGCCCCCCGAGGTAGATCGTGTTGGCGTCGGTGACGAACGGGCGGGCCCCCGCCTCCCTCGCCGCCTCGGCGATGGGGCGGATGTTGTAAGCCGGAATGAAGCCGGTGTTCCCTGGCTCGCCGAAGTGGACCTTGATGGCGGCGAAATCCCGCTCGGATATCAGGTCGCAGAACCCTGCGCGGTGGAAGAGGGTGAGGACCTTCGCCGGAACGCTCTCGTCCTTTCCCTTGGCCCGCAGCCGGGCCAGGTACACTTCGGTCATGGGAACCGGAACGAGCAGTGGTCTAATAAAGGGTTCCCAATCCGACGCTAGGTCGGCCTTTCCCGAAGGGCAAACTGTTTATGCCATCAACCGAATCCGGGGGGGTGGAAAAACCTACCGCGGCCGCACCGTCGTTTGACGGCCTCCGAATCCTCTGGGTGGCGCAGACCTTCTACCCGGTGATCGGTGGGGCCGAGCGTTACGTCGACGAGCTCGCGATGGAGATGGCTAGGAAGGGTGCCGAGGTCTTCGTGATGGCGCCCGATTACAGTCGAGATGCCTTCGGGAGCATGCCCGCGGAGGAGAACCTCCATGGCTACAGGCTGTTGAGGGCCGATTTCCGGTTGAACTGGAGGAGGAAGGTCGTCTACCACATGCGATTCCTTCCATTCTCCCTCGAGTTCAGGCGGGTCCTCGCGGACGTCCGACCGGACATAGTCCACTTCCAGTACACGAACCCCTTCGGAATACTTCACCGTCAAGCACGCCTGACCGGAGTGAAGGGGGTTTTCGCCAGCACCCACGGACAGGACATCCCGTTCCTGCAAAGCGATCCTCTCGGCCGGGAGATCTTTCGCCATGTACTGGAAGGACTCGACACGGTGTTCATGAACAGTGACGAGTGCGAACTGATGGTCAGGACGGGTACTACGACCAAGGCCAACCTTCGAACCGTCTATTGCGGTACTCGCCCGTTGCTCTACGTGCCATTGGACCGGGAGCAGGGGGCCCTACGGGTCATCCTGAGCGTAAGCCGGCTTACCAGGCGCAAGGGGGTCGACCTCATCATCGATGCCTTCGATGCCGTCGCCGATAAGCACGGTGACGTCGTCCTTCACATCGTGGGGGACGGAGAGGAGCGGGCCGACCTGGAAAGGAGGGCCAGACGCACAATGGCCTCCGACAGGATACGCTTCCTCGGCAGGATCCCCGACGATGAGCTCGTCCGTGAGTTCCAGAACTGCTTCGTCCATGTAATCGCTTCCCGGTCCATCCCGGAAATCAACGGCCTGGAGGGGTTCGGGATCACCAGCATCGAGGCGATGTCCTGCGGGCGCCCCGTCATCGGCTCCACGGACGGCGGAATACGCAGCGCCATACGCGAGGGGCCGGACGGATGGGGCCTTATCTTCGAGCAGGGCGACGCGGCGGCTCTCGCGGAGAGAATGGACCGGGTGCTCTCCCATCCGGATGAGGCGGACGACATGGGGCGCCGCGGCCGGCGCGCCGTGCTCGAGAGGTTCAACTGGGACGCCATATCCGACCTGATGCTGGAGGAGTACTGGCAGGCCCTAAGAGGATGAGCCTCCGGGGTAGTGCCACCTTCCTGCCCCGCTCTCCGTCTCCGAACCTCGGCGCCGACATCACTGGCGCCCTCAACGGCCCCGGGGCCGTCAGGGTGCACATGGGCGTCGCGAGCGTCATCCGTGTCCCTGATTGCCCAAGGTGACGTGTCTCGCTGGAGGATCTGCGGAAACGGAGCCTGTCAGCGCCTTGGCGGTTTTCCGGGCCGCCGCCCTGGTGCAGGGCGCGCGGATCCTCGGCAGGCTGCCTGTCGTCTTTTACCAGATGGGTGCCTTCCAACTGCCGATGCGCTCCTGCCCGCGGACGGCCGTCCCGCAGGGACGCCGGCCTTCCTCGCGCGTCGCGGTCCCTCGCCGGGCTCGTGGAAAATCGTCCCCTCCGACCTCTTTCTGACGTCCTCGTGGCGCCGGAAGAACGTCGGGTCCCTCCGTTTGACGTATCTGGCCCACAGTGTCAGGAAGGTCGGCAGGATGAACACCGACGCGACGAGGCTGAAGGTTATCGAAAGCGAGACGATGATGCCGAACGTCTTCAGGGGCGGGATGGGCGCGAAGGCGAGGACGCCGAACCCGCCGATTGTGGTGACGGCCGCGCCGAGGAGAGCGGCCCCGGTGTTGCGCACCGTGCTGCGCGTGGCCTCGTCGATCCCTTCGAACCTGCCGAGATCCTCCACGAACCTATGTGTCACGTGGATGCCGTACGTGATGCCGAGGCCGATGGTCATCGAAGAGATCATGATGGTCATCACGTTGAGGGGCATGCCGACGAGGTACATGCTGGCGTACACCCAAGCGATGACGAGCACGACCGGTATCTCGGTCAGGAGGCCAAGGACCAGCGACCTGTCGGTGACGTAGAAGATGCACGTGAGGATGATGCCACCCACGATGACCGTGATGATCAGCGAGTTGGTGCCGTTGATCTCGATCGACCTGATGACGTAGTGGATGAGGACGGGACCGCTTGTGGCGACGACGCTACCAACGGCAGGCTCGCGTTCGAGGGGGCGTATGTCGTCCTCGAGTTCGTCCGATATCACGCCCGCCTTCGCGCCATTCTGCGAGTTGACGCCCACCCGGATCACGGCGCCGTCGTAGATGTCGCTCCCTTCGTCGTAGTGCAGTACGCGCAGGGTCTGGAACAGGTACCTCTCGTCCCTCATCAGGTAGTCGAAAAGTTCGATCGCGCCCTCCCGGGTGTCCGGGATGCCGTCGGCGTCGGCGTCGTTATCCTCGAGAACGCCGGCGAAAACTGGGTCTGGCTCGAAATCGCCGCCCCCACGGGCCACGTCCTGGATGAGCGTCAGGATGGATTCCAGGGGATCGTCCTCGTTGACGTAACTATCGTCGATGATGTTCCCCTGCGTTTCGTTCACAGCCGCCAGGACTGCGGGGTCCGCGATGTCGGCCTTGATGAGGACGTTCGATCGTTCGGTCCCGAAATCGAAGTTGTCGGTGAGGAAGATGATGTCGTCGGTGACCTCCGAGCCCTCGGGCAGGAACTCGGTGAAGTCGAACTCGGTCTCCAGTTGGACCGCCAGGAAGGAGGAGATGAGCGACACGACGACCACTGCCGCGACGACCGTGTACGCATGATGTTCGGCGGCGACGGCACCCTGGGCGAGGACGCGGGAGAGGAGGGGGATCTGGCCTTGTCCGCCCTCCGGGTCGCCCCTCTTGATGGCCGCGCCACGTCTCGTGCCCGCGGCGCCGGCCCGCGGCGCCGTCCGCTCCCTCTGGCCACTGCTGCCGGGGTTCCACCTCCAGCCGTACCCGGTCTTCCCCCTTCGCTCCTGCCAACCGTGCAGGAGGGACTTGACCGCCGGGACGAACGTGACCGAGGTGATGAACGCGGAGACGATGCCCACGAGCGCGAAGAGCGAGAACTCCCTTATCGGTCTTATCTCGGACGTAAGGTTGGAACCGAAGGATATGGCGGTCGTCAGCGTGGCGAGGACGAGAGCGGTGCCCACCGATGCTATCGTCATGACGAGGGCGTCGTGCACGCGCCGCCCGGTCTGGACGCGCTCCTCTCGGTACCGCATCACGAGGTGGATGGCGTAGTCGATGCCGAGGCCCATCAGCATGATGGGCACCGCGTCGTACATGGTGCTGAACGTGAGGCCCATGAGGACGCCGAGACCGTTCATCCACGTGATCGCGAACATGAGCGCCATGAGGCTGATGACCGTGTCGAGGATCGACCGGTATGTCAGCAGCAGGATGGCGATGATGAGGACGAAGACCATCATGAGGAGGAACTCCATCGTAGCGCCCGACTCCTTGTCGATGCGCTCGTTGATGTACTCCTCCTCGATGAGGCTCATTCGTTCGACGCCCGGATGGTCGTGGGCTTTTAGGATGTCGAGGATGGCGTGGTCTGCATCCAGCACGGGATTATCCCCGCCGACCTCGATCTCGTCGTACATGGAGGAGTTGACCATGAGGAGGAGCATCGTGCCCTTCGCCTTCGCTTCGCCTTCGAGCGCGTTCTCCGGGAAGTCCTTCGTCAGGAACATGCCGGCGGCCCCGCCAGCGTTGAGGGCGATGGCGTCGATCGTGGCCTGGTCCATTTCCTCGAGGTAGGCCAGCCGATCGGCGTAGGTCGCGTTTTCGAGGTCGATGCCCTCCATGTCGGCATAGCCTCCGACGATGACGTCGGCGATGCTCGTTACGTTCCCGGGCCCGGGGTAGAGCACGCGCTGGACCTTTTCGTCTTCGGCGACCGCGCCCTCGACCTCCATGATGTCGATGAGCGCATCCTTTTCGAGCACGTTGTCAGCTCGGACGAGCACCTGCATGTACTCGGCCTGGATCCCGAAGTCCTCCGATATCTCCTTGTCGGCCCTGAAGATGTCGTTGTCGGGAAGCCATGATTCCTCGCGCTCCACCTCGTCCTTCTCCATGCCGAAGAGCCCCGGATTCGAATAGAGGGTGCCCAGTAGTATGGTGATCGCAAGGATCATGGATAGGGTCATCAGGGGCCTCTCGACGATGAAACGTCCGAGCCTCTCGATCATCGGCGCATCTCCGTCATTCACCCTCGACTACGCAGGTCCTGGCCGGAACGACATGGACCATTCAAACTAGCCGTCTGGATGGCTCTCCGAGAGAACTGGTGTATATAAATGTGATGCCCGGGGTTATGGGGTGCTGTTAACTTGGCGGAATTCGAACCTATCAAGATATATCCGGAGACTGTCCATCCCGTATGGATCGCATGGGGGGGCC
>JAKEGO010000109.1 GCA_022615805.1 Thermoplasmata archaeon | reverse complement strand
CGCATGGATGCCGAGGGCGTCGTTGCACGTGATCGCACACCTCCTGCAGAGGATGCACTTGTTCGGATCGTAAATGATGATCGACCTCTCGTCCACGGGAAGGGCGCGAGACGCGACATCGAACCTCAGGTCCATGTTCGAATGCGGAGGGAACGTGCTGAGGCGCTTGACGTAATAAAGGACCTGCTCCTTCCTGACGGGGCATCCGCGGATGTAGAAGTCCACCTTGACGACTTCGTCGAGGGCCCTCGCCTCCGTTGCGTCGAAGAGCTCGTTCGAGCCGATGTCCGCGCTGCCGTAGACCTCCTTCAACGCGTCTTGGGGCGTCCACCGTTCACGCAACTTGTTGACGCCTCCGGTGCAGGCGCAGGCGCCGAGGGCGATGAGCACCTTCGCCTTCGTCCTGATCCCCCTGAGGCGCTCGGCATCCATCGGGCGCTCGATGCTTCCCTCGATGAATGCGATGTCGTACTCATCGCTTTGCTCGGTCATGACCTCCCGGAAGGAGACGACATCGACGCTCTGGACGAGGTCGACGATGTCCTCCTCGAGGTTGGCGATCTGGAGCTGGCATCCCTCGCAGCTGGCGAAGTCGAAGAAGGCGACGCGCGGTTTCATGCTACAACCTCTTGGTTCGTTTGGCTTCGATACTGTCTGTTGAACGGCGGCCAGACGCTTCCCGGAATGTCGTCCGACCCCCCTTCTCCCTTTTATATCCGTCCTGGTATATATATTTGGTTTCAAACCAATTTCATTTGGCGTCAATCCGTATTGACGTGGCTTGAAACCATTGGGTGGCGCGAATAAGGCCAATCGCAGTCTATTGAATGCGGAAATCGGCATCGATGCCGGTCCAGCCAGACGATCCTGGGGCATGAGGATCTCCGGGTATACCGTCAAGAAGACCCTATTAATAGATTGTGGGTATCCGCGACTGATTTCGTTTCTCATCGAAGTGGTTCTTCGACATTTACCGAACAGCCCCCGCCCTACGTTCGAGAAATGCATTTATCCGAGCCAACATTCATATAGCACGTATCGTGCAAAGTCTAACCTTTTTTAGAGGAGCCCTTTTTCCAAGCGGCGAGCGCCTGTTCGACCGCAGCCCAGACGGTCAGGCTCTCCTTCCCCAGGCTCACCCGCGCGTCAGCCGAATCGAGCACCTTTCTGTCGAACTCCCCCTCGCGGAAACCGCCGATGAGGACGGTCGCATTCGGGGATCTCCTTGCGATGGAAACGAGGTCCGACTCCTCCCCTTCGGGGGTCAGCACGATGAGGCGGTCCTTCTTTTTACGACGTTTGCCGTCGAGCGGCCTCACCACGGCGATCGTGAGGTCTCCCGGGAACGCCCGCGTCCCCATCACCGATGCCAACCATGATGCGAACCCTGCTTCGGCTTCGAGAGGGATGCCGGCGACCAGGTCGTCATGCGTATGAACGACGAGCTCGACCTCTTTTCCTGGTCGCAGGCCGGAGCGCCTTATAGCCCCTATCGTCTTCAGCACGATCTCCGGGTGGTCGTCGGGCATCGGCGGGACCGACACCTCTGTGTTGCCGAGGACGATGCGGAGCATGGACCTGCAACCGACTCGTTCTATATCTTATTTTCACTCATCGGGAAATGCAGGCGCCGGGACCGTTGATTTCACCTCCCGATGACGGTCTGAAATCCACGGGCCAGTCGATGCCGGAGGCATCGACGTGTCGTATCTGGTCGCGCATCGTCCTCCGTGGGCAATGTTGGATCGACGGGAGGGGGACGATGCAGGCGCCGGGACCGGGGGTTTCACGTGTCTGCGACGGCATGAAACCTCCGGGCCAGTCGATTCCGAAGGAATCGACGTGTTGTATCATCGTCGCGCATCATCCCCCGAGAGCTGGAATGGATCGACGAGAGGGGGATGATGCAGGCGCCGGGATTCGAACCCGGGTTGAAGGCTTGGAAGGCCTTAGTCATGACCAGGCTAGACTACACCTGCAACGGATGCCGATAAAGGATACGATATATTAACGTTCGCCGCCAGGGCGAGCATCATTTCAGTCGAAGCGATCTCAGCAGGTCAATGTTCCTCCGGTAACCGCGGTCACCGTTCTCGAGAGGCGGCGTCTCGAGGTATCCTGGGATGTCGGAGAAACGCGCGTCGTTGACCAGCATGCGGAAGGCTTCCAGGCCGATCTTCCCGTCGCCGATCTGGGCGTGCCTGTCCTTCCTCGAGGCGAAGGGCCGCGCCGAGTCGTTGAGGTGGAACGCCCTGAGCCGCTCGAGGCCGATGGCGGAGTCGAAACTCTCGAACGTCCCTGCATAGGCCTCCGGGGTGCGTATGTCGAGACCGGCCGTGAATGTGTGACACGTATCGTAACACACACCGATCCTTTCTTTCCCGTCGACCCTATCGATGATGGCGCTCAACTGATCGAACTCGTAACCGAGCACCGTGCCCTGGCCCGCGGTGGTCTCGAGCAGCGCGATGGCGCCTTCCTTGCCGTCGAGCGCCTCGTTCAGCGCCTCGGCGATGCGCGCGAGCCCCCTCTCGACGCCGGTCCCGAGGTGGGCTCCGGGGTGGAATATGAGGTACTCGCACCCCAGAGCGTTCGCCCTGGCGACCTCGTCTGCGAACGCGTTCAAGGCCTGGCGCCATTTTCGGTCGTCCGGCTGCGCGAGGTTGATCAGATAGGAATCGTGCACCGCGACTGGCCGTATCCCCGTGACGTCCTTCCTGCTGCGGAACGCGGATACATCCGCGGGTTCCAGCGGGCGCGCGCTCCATTGGTTGGCGTTCTTCGAGAATATCTGGAGGCACTCGCATCCGTCCTCCATCGCGGGTTCGAAGGCCATCTCCAGGCCGCCAGCGATGGATTCATGCGCTCCAAGCCTCATGAACCCTGAGCGACCCGCCCGTAATTAACGTTTTTGACCGTATCATCGGTCGGCCGATATGCGCCCTCGTCGTCACCAACATCTGATTTTATCGCCGATGTACATGCCAGCAGCGTAAACTGGACCGTAAGTATTATAAGGGTGTAATGGTGTAGAACGAACGGTCTCAGGACCATGTCGGAATCGAGGGTGGTGTGATGAGGGTGATTTGTCGCCGTTCGGGTCTCGTTCTAGTTTTGTCGTTGGCACTGTTCTTCCTGATCGGAGGGGCCGCCTCTGGTTGGGAGGTCGTCATTGAGGAGCCTGCGGACGACAGCATCGTTGACGGCATGGTGACGATCAAGGGCGTGGTCAACGAGGACCTGTTGAACGACACGGGAGAGGTGTCGAACGTCAACATCTCGATCGACGGAGGCGGCCAGGTCATCGTGGATCAGGACGGCATCCGCTTCTCGAAATGGCACTACGACTGGGATACTACCCACCTATCCAACGGCGAAGCGACGCTGACAGCACATCTGGTGATCCGCGAGGAGACCGGGGGCAGCGGGAACGAGTCCAGATACGACTACTGGGAGGAGGACCCGTTCACGATCTCCGTGACCGTGCAGAACACGCCTCCAACCGCGGAGATCCTCTCGCCCCTTGGAGGGGCCACGATCGAGTTCGGCACGCTCGTCCATTTCAACGGCTCCGGGACCCCTGGCCCGGGACGGACGATAGTCGCGTTCGATTGGAGGTCTGACAGGGACCTCGCATTGAGCGACAATGCGTCATTCGGCTTCAGCACGCTGTCCCCAGGCAACCACATGATCCGCCTCCGCGTAACAGACGACCTCGGGATCGATTCCGTCCCCGCGATGATCACCGTCTCGGTCGTGCTCCCCATGGGCGACCAGTGGCCATTCCCCGGGGGTAACCTGCTGAGGAACGGTGTCGCGGCCATCGGCCCCGAGATCGCATACCCCGACTGGAACTACACGATCGACCGCGAGGCCCGGGAGTTCACGGCGCCGGTCATTCACGGCTGGTTCCTCATCGCAGGCGAGAACGTCGACGACGGGACCGGACGCTACGGCATACTGCACGCGTTCGACTTGAACGGGACATACGACGGCGTCCAGGGCAAGGCCGTCGGGCGCTCGGACGTCATCTGGAACGTGACGTTGCCCCGGTCGATCACGGCAGTGCCAGCATGCCGCCACACCCGGGTCTACGTAGGCGCCGAGTGGTCCCCGGAGACGCCCACACTGTACTGCTTCGACCTCTGGACTGGCGTCGAACTGTGGAACGCGTCCATCGGGACGGTCTTCGGTTCCCCCGCTGTGACGGAGGACATGGTCGTGGTCGTAACGGGTGAGAACCGCGTATGGGCGTTCGAGCCCGATGCAGGCGGCGTCCTCTGGACGGCGCACCTTCCCGACTTCGCCATGGCCTCTCCCCTCGTCGTCGGCGGCCGCGCCTTCATCGCGTGCGGCGATGGTTTCCTGCGCTCGCTCGACCTGGACGACGGCTCGGAGCTCGGGGCCTTCGACCTCGGAGGCTTCCACACGGCATCACCCATCTTCGATTCGGACAAGGTGTTCATGATCGCACGGGCCGTGGTGGGCGACGACGATTCCCTGGTCGCGAGGGACCGTTTCGACCTCACAGACACGGGACCGGGTGCATGGACCTACACCCCCGGAGGCAGGATGATGGCATCGCCCGTCGCATGGAACGGTACGGTCATCGCCATCACCCAGGCCGGGCGCGTCATGGCGTTCGACACCGCGGGTGCGATGCTGTGGGACCTCGAGCTAAACGATACGATCGTCTCCACCCCGGTCATCGGAGGCGATCTCATGTACGTGCCCTCCGAGACCGGGATCCTTCACGTCATCGATCTGGGAGAGGGCATGGTCTCATGGAATTCCAGCCATAATGGCCCGTTGACATCCCCGGCGCTGTTCGAAGACGTCATCGCCTTCGGGGATGCCGGCGAACTCGTCGCCCTATGGAACAGGACGATGCCGGAGGCGAGCATCGCCTCCATCGCCCCCGCAACGATCCCGGGACTGCCTCCGGCCGAATTGTGGTACAAGGTCGGAATCCCTGGCAACCCGATCACGATATCCGAGGGGGTCCCCATCGAGATGGCGGGAATCGCGAGCGACCGCTCAGGGAGCGACATCGTCGCGTGGGTATGGACATCCTCGATCGACGGCCCTATCGGGAACGCCTCTACAATAACGGTGGAGCCCTCGCGGGGCCTGCATACCATCGGCTTCCGAGTGCAGAACTCCGAAGCGGCATGGTCCGCATGGGTGACCGAGGAGCTGTCCATCGTCCAGAACGACCGCCCGACGGTGCGCCTCGAGACCGACATGGAGCACGTCGGCGAATTCACCCATTTCGACCTCGGCGGGTCGGCCGACCTGGACGGGTCCATCCATATCTTCGTGGTCGACTTCGGCGACGGCAGCGAGCCGGTGTTCGGGTATGACCAGGACATCATCATCACCCACCAGTATGCGTACGAGAACAACTACGGCGTGAAGATAACGGCCTACGACGACCACGGTCTCGCCTCGGACAGGTTCTCCCTCTTCCTCAGGATCACCGAGAAGGTGGATGAGGAGCCAGGCACGGATGGCGAGGAGGACGGCGGTATCCTTGCGGAGGGCCGCGGATCGATCCTCGCAGCCGTCATCCTCGTGCTCATCGTCGTCGTTGCCTCCTTCTTCTACATGCGCTCAAAGGGGAGTGCGAAGTCCAGGAAGTCGAAGAAAGGGCCAATGGTCGAGTTCGAGGAGGAGGTCCCGGAGCCAGAGGTGGATGCGAAGGAGGAGGCCCTTGAGCAGATACAGGCACGCGTGGCCATGGAAAGGCGCGCTCATCGGAGAGCCGCGAAGGGCAAACATGCCCCGGCAAAGGCGAAGGCTGCGCCCCGGAGGGGGAAGAAGGCAGGTAAGGCCGAAGCAGAGAAAACCGCCGGGCCATCAAGTGGCCGCGTGACAAAGGCCGCTCAACCGCCAGCGGTCCATCCTTCCAAGGCAGAAGTGCCCAGGTCCACCAGGAAGGAGCCGGTAACGCCGACATCCGAGAGGGCGCCAACCACCAGGGCTTCCGCTAAGGGTACAAAGCCCTCGCCCACGGCCAAGGGACAGCCCATCGCGAAAGATGACGCGAAGCCTGCGAAGGGTCCCGGGACGTCAGAGGCCAACGCAGATGTCGCCACGAAGGCCACCGAGGCCAAACCCGCGGCCGAAAGGCGCACATCGCTCGAGGATCTGCTCAGCGAACTCGAATCGATGAAGAAGTGAGCCCGCCTACACGACGCCGGGAGTTGATCCTAGACGGATCTCGTGTCGAGCGTCACAATGGCTGCGTCCTTGACAAGTCCCATGCGCAATGAAAACATATTTATGTCGCTTCCTATATGGGTCTGCGGGATGGGTAGCGCGTGTCTGCATCTGCCGATTTGATGACGGATACGATACGGAGGAGGATACGATTTTTCCTCGTGCTCCTCGGGTTGGTCGTATCCATAGGAGTGACCGGCTACTTCCTGATCAAGGTCAAGATCGAAGGCCACGACGGTACCCTGCTGGAACTCATCGTCGACGCAATCTACTGGAACACCATCACATTGACCACGCTGGGATACTACCCGCCGGGCGTTGCTCTTACCAGCGTCGTTGGCAAGTTCTTCACCGTCGTCGTCGTCGTGATGGGGGTCGTCCTGATCGTGATAGCATTCCCCCTCGCCCTCAGCCCCTGGTTCGAGAGCCGTCTCAAGGAGATCATGACGACGAAACGCATCCCCGTGCCATCCGCCAATCATGTCATCGTGTGCGGATATTCCGAGGTGGGGCGGGAGGTCGTGGATGACCTGCGCAATCGTGGGGTCGAGTTCCTCGTCATCGAGGACAATCAGTCCCTCGTCCGCGATCTCGTGTCGGAGGGCGTTCCCTCCGTGATCGGAGATCCGACCAAGGAGTCGGTGCTCGAGCGCGCGAACCTGGGCCGGGCGATCGGCCTCATTGCCGTGGAGGAGGACAGCGAGAACGCGTTCATCACACTGACCGCCAACCGGCTCCGCCCGGACCTGCGCATCGTCGGCAGCATCCAGAACCTCTCGAACGCGTCGATCCTCCGGAGGGCCGGGGCCATGCAGGTCCTCGCGCCGAAGAGCACGGTGGGCGCGCTCCTTGCGAGAGAGGCGGTCGGCCGCCGCCGCGGGGACCTCGAGCTCCCGGGTCAGGTCCTCGGCGACCTCACGTCGGGGCATTTCCACGTGACCCACTCATCGAATGTCGTCGGCAAGCGGCTCTCGGGGATCGGCCTCTCCTCCCTGCAATTGATGGTCGTTGGCGTATGGCGACAGGGGATATTCAACGTCGACCCGGAGAGGTGGACCCTGGCCGATGGGGACGTGATCCTCCTTCTGGGAACCGCCGCGCAGCTCGAGTTCGTCAGCGGTATCTTCCGGGGTGCCCCATGAGATGCATAGTGTGTGGATACGGCGTCGTCGGCCGGAACGTCGCGGAGACCCTGGACCTCTACAGCATCGACTACATCGTCATCGACCGGGACAGAACGATAAAACCGCAGGCCGGCGTGCCGTTCATACACGGCGATGCCAAGGACGAGGAGGTCCTGAGGAAGGCCGGTATCGACCGGGTGGACATACTCATCGCCTGCACCGATTCCGACGCCGAGAACGCATTCATCACGCTCGCGGCCAAAGACCTGAACCCCGAGGTTCGCGTGCTTTCGCGGGCCACGGAGCTGGAGAGCGTCGATAAACTTTACATGGCGGGGGCGGACTACGTCGTTTCGCTCGCCCAGATAGCCGCCAGGAACCTCGTCAAGATGGCCGTCCTTCCGTACCGCGCAACGGTGCGAGACGAGCTGACGGTGACCAGGGACACGGTCGTCACGTCCGTTGTGGTCCCGCCTGACTCGGACCTGCTCGGAAGGACGATCTCGGGGAGCCGGATCGAGGAGATGACCGGAGTCTCGGTCATCGGGTTCCGCAGGTCCGGCGCGATATTGCCGAACCCCGTCCCGGACGCGCCCTTCATCGAGAACGACGTGCTCATCGTCGTCGGCTCGGCCGCGAACCTCAACACCCTCGAGCGCATCGTCCATGGCGAGAAGGCCTGACGAACTCCAGGGGTCACAGTCGTCAGCCAGGCTCAGGATCCTGTTTTAACGTATTATCGACCGAAAGGGGGAATCCAGGGTATCGATAGGACGGGTCGGTCTCTCCGGTCTTCGAGCCGTGCTCGTGCCCCATTCCGCAAGGCCGACGACCAGACATGCGCCCGCCGGGTGCTCGGATCGAGGTTTCTCCCCCGGCCATATTGCGGTGTGACGCGTCGCCCCGGATGTCGCCAGATATAAATAATAGCGTCAGCCATCAATCGGGCGAGGGATCCGTATAACCGTCACCGGAAAGCTCATCAACTCGCTCTACCGGGCTTACGAGAGGAAGCTCATCCGGGAGATCGTCAGGTACCCGATCCCGAGGCACATCGCGGTCATCATGGACGGCAACCGTCGATTCGCCGAGAGGATCGGCCTGGGGGCAGAGAGGGGGCACGAGTTCGGGAAGAACAAGCTCGAGATGGTCCTCGAGTGGGCCGACCAGATCGGCATCGAGATCCTGACGGTCTACGGTTTCAGCACCGAGAACTTCGACAGGGAGGACTCAGAGGTCAACGTGCTAATGGACCTCTTCGAGCGCAGCTTCCTGAGCGTGGCGGAGGACGAGCGGGTGCACTCGCGGAAGGTCCGCGTCAAGGCGATAGGCGCCGTCGAGCGCCTCCCGGAGCGCGTGCGAAAGGCGATCGCCGTGGCGGAGGAGGCCACCGAAGGATACGACCACTTCCACCTGAACATCGCCATCGCCTACGGCGGGAGGGAGGAGCTGGTGAAGGCCATACGGCACATCGCCGAGGAGGTCGAGCGGGGGAACGTCGAGCCGAAGCAGATCGACCAGGGCCTGATCGACGGGTACCTCTACACCCGCGGTATACCGGACCCGGACCTCGTGCTCCGCACATCGGGCGAGATACGCCTTTCGAACTTCCTCCTCTGGCAGGCAGCTTACTCGGAGTTCTACTTCTCCGACGTTTACTGGCCGGACTTCAGGAAGGTCGATCTCCTGCGCGCCGTGAGGACGTACCAGAAGAGGAAGAGGCGCTTCGGCAAGTGACGGAGTCGGTCGATGCCGGTTTACGACCGTTCTGCCCGATGGAAGGTTCTCCCTCGCTTTGATGTGGTGGTACCCCTGCTCTGGTCCCATGACCATGCTCGTTCGGGAGATGCCTGCAAGGGAGCGCCCACGCGAGAGGCTCGTGGCCAATGGCCCGGAGGTGTTGAGCGATACCGAGCTTCTGGCGATCGTCCTGAACACAGGAGCGTCCGGCTCTGTCCTCGACCTCGCGTCATCGCTCCTGGCTGCCTATGACGGTCGCTTGAGACGGCTCCTCAACGCGGACGTCCACGAGCTCTGTGCTTTACCCGGCATCGGCGTTGCGAAGGCATGCCAGCTGAGGGCGGTCGGCGAGCTCGCCTGCAGGGCGGACCGGGAGGTCGCGAGCAGGTCGATGGCCTGTCCCAGGGACGCGGCGGCCTTCCTTATCCCGAGGATGCGGGACCTCGACAGGGAGCGGCTTGTCGTCCTGTGCCTCGACGTCAAGAACCGGATCATCGACGGCATCGAGCGCACGGTCAGCATCGGAGCGCTCGACAGCAGCCCGGTGCGCCCGAGGGAGGTCTTCCGCATGGCATTGCTCAGGAACGCCGCGTCGATAGTCCTCGCACACAATCACCCGTCCGGAGACCCAGAACCGAGCGCTTCCGACGTCGCCGCCACGAAGCGCATCGCGGAGGCGGGCGAAGAGCTGGGGATCGAGCTCCTCGATCATGTGGTCATCGGCGACGGAAGATATGTCAGCATGAAGGACAGGGGCCACATCTGACCAGAAAACCGGGCTTCATCCTAAAAGTCCATTGGCGGCACATAACGTGATTGTTGCGAGCAATTCGCAGAACGAGCCAGTAATTCCAAGGCCGCCCATCCCATTCCAGCAGACCCGACTTTT
>JAKEGO010000108.1 GCA_022615805.1 Thermoplasmata archaeon | reverse complement strand
CCCCCAGGGAGGAGTGGACCGCGCCGACGATGATGACCTTCGGCCCCCTGGGCAAGAGGTTCAAGGGTTTCAGGCTCTCCGCGGGGAAGGGGAGGATCCACTTCGGCGAGGTCGTCGGCGTCGTGGGCCCGAACGCCACCGGGAAGACCACGCTCGTCAAGGTCCTCGCCGGGGTCATCGAGCCGTCATCGGGGAAGGTCGATGCGACCGTCACGGTCAGTTACAAGCCGCAGTACATCACGCCGGATTTCGACGGGACGGTCCAGGAGTTCTTCTACACCGCCCTCGGGGACTACGACAAGAACCAGTACTTCAACTCCGAGGTCCGAGGCCCGCTCAGGCTCGATATGCTCCTCCTGAAACGCATCCCCGAGCTTTCGGGGGGCGAACTGCAGCGCGTGGCCATCGCGGCGGCCATCTCGAGAGACGCGGACCTCTACCTCCTCGACGAGCCGAGCGCATACCTCGACGCGAACGAGAGGATGGTGGCCGCGAAGACCGTCCGGAGGGTCATGGAGAAGCGTGGAAGGTCGGCCATGATCGTGGACCACGACATCTACCTCATCGACCTGATCTCGGACAGCCTGCTCGTTTTCGAGGGGGAGCCCTCGGTCTCTGGCGCCTCGGTCGGCCCGCTCCCGCTCCACGAAGGGATGAACCGCTTCCTTGCCAGCGTCGGGATCACCTTCCGCAGGGACCCCGAGACCAAGCGCCCGCGGATCAACACGCCGGGCTCGCGCCTCGACCGCCAGCAGCGGGCGGCGGGCGAGTACTACTACACAGGGTTCGCACCCGCCGAGGATGATGGGGCGCCGAGGTACAGGGGGCCGAGCATCGCGGACGTAATGAACGGCAAGGCGAGCCTCGGGGAGGTCTTCGGGGACGAGGGGGGCGATGCTGCGGACGACGCCGAGGAGAGGAGAGGAGGGGATTGATGTCATGGGAGCCTTCGCGGCGGGATCCATGCCCATTTCGACCATACAGGGCCACAGGTGGCACCGCCCTGGCCTCCCCGTCGGGAGTAAACTTTAATAAGTACGGAGGGGCATCCTTTGGATGGTGATGAGCTGACGGACACCGAGAGTTCTGGCACGAACTACTCGAACCTGGACGACATCTCGCTCTCGGAGATCAACAGGCGGTTGAGGGAGGAGAACCTCAGGGGTGAGCTTGACCGGAAGAGGCTGGAGAGGGAGATAGCCCGCCTCCAGGACCTGGTGCTCGAGCTCAGCCACGAGAACAAGCGGCTCAAGCACGAACTCAAGCAGTTCAAGTCGCCGCCGCAGCTCGTCGGCCAGGTCGTCGACCTCCTCGACAGCGGCGACGTCATCGTGAAGAACGGAGCCGGCCAGACCTTCCTCGTCAGCGTCTCTCCCAAGCTCGAGGGGGAGGAACTGGCGGTCGGCAGCAGGATTTCGATGGACCGCAACAACCTCACGATCATGCGGACGCTCCCCGCGTCGAAGGACCCCGTCATCGGGGCGGCGGAGATAATCGAGAAGCCGACCATCACGTTCGACGACATCGGGGGCCTCGACGTACAGATCACGGAGATCCGCGAGATGGTGGAGCTCCCGCTCAGCAAACCGCACCTCTTCAAGGAGGTGGGGATAACGCCTCCGAAGGGCGTGCTCCTCGTCGGCGTCCCCGGGACCGGGAAGACCCTCATCGCCAAGGCGGTGGCCCAGAAGACCAACGCCACGTTCATCCGCCTGGTGGGGAGCGAGCTCGTGCAGAAGTTCATCGGCGAGGGGGGCCGCCTCGTCCGCGAGCTCTTCCAGATGGCGAGGGAGAAGGCGCCCGCCATCATCTTCATCGACGAGATAGACGCCATCGGCGCGAAGCGGATGTCGATGGACACCACAGGGGACAGGGAGGTCCAGCGCACGCTCATGCAGCTGCTCGCCGAGATGGACGGCTTCAATCCCCTCGAGAACATCAGCATCATCGCCGCGACCAACAGGCTCGACATCATCGACGAGGCTCTCCTCAGGCCCGGCAGGTTCGACCGCATCGTCGAGATCCCCATGCCCGATCACACCGGCGTGAAGAAGATCCTGGAGATACACACCCGGAACATGCACCTTGATGACGTGTCCCTTGGCGTCGTCTCGGAGAAACTATCCGAGACGACCGGCGCGCACATCGCGGCCGTCTGCAGGGAAGCCGGCATGTTCGCCATCCGGAACGAGCGAGGCCATGTCGTCCAGGAGGACTTCACCAAGGCCATCGACAAGCTCGTGAACCAGAAGAGCACGTACGACGAGAGGATGTACCACTAGGAGGCCTTTTTACCGAGTGAGATCGAGTCCATTTGTTCCAAAGGACACGAGGTAAAAAGCCCTGGGAAAAACGGACCATCCTTTGCCATCGAGATATGAGTGTCGGATGGGCCTGCCCTGCTCGATGGGTCCTTGACTCGCCGGGTATCGCCTTGCTCCCCAATGGGTGCAGTGAGAACCGATGTGATTCCCAGGCCAATAGCTCTACGATGATGAACGACGCAGGTGACTCGTTGATCCGGGATCGTACGTTGGTCTGCATT
>JAKEGO010000107.1 GCA_022615805.1 Thermoplasmata archaeon | reverse complement strand
TGGATCGCATGGGGGGGCCTGCGGGAAATGACCGTTTGCTGTGTGCGATCGATATTAACTTAACAGGACCGGGGTTATGGGTGCCATATTCCGGGACGCATGCCCGCGGCCGACGACCGGATCGATGGAACCGCTTGCCTGGCCCCGAACGAGAGAGCGAGAAGGTCTGCCCGGGCACGCCGCTCATGCGCGGCATCGGGGGACGCCCGACATCCATCAGGTCAACCGCAGCAGGCTCGCACCGGGACTTCATCCCGAAGGATCCTCGGAGGCACCTTCCACCGTCGGATGCGGGCGATCCGCAGAAAAAGCCAGTCGATCCGAGTCCTTCCACCTCATCCCCGCGGGCCCGGGTTATTTCGAGGATGCCCCGCACCGGCGAAGGTTCAAATAAGCGCCCGGCGATATTGTCCAGATGGCGAAATTGCACTCGATACCCGTCGACGCCCCCTTCAGCCCGCTCGAGGACGACGACGCCGTCGTGATCGGGCGGTCGGCCATGGGCCACGGCAGGATCGGCCGGAGGGACCTGATCGAGATCGGCGCGGTCTGCGAGGCGGGCCCGTACCACGGGAGGGAGCTCCTGATGGACGCGAGGTTCCCGCACATCGTCTTCATATGCGGCAAGAGGGGGAGCGGGAAGAGCTACTCGCTCGGCGTCGTGGCCGAGGGGCTCGCGTCGTCCAGGGCGGGGATCGGAGTGGTCATAGTCGATCCGGTCGGCGTGTTCTGGTCGATGCGGTACGGGAACAGGTCGAAGACCGAGAGGGCGGCGCTGAGGAAGTGGGGGCTCGAACCGGCGGGCCTCGAGAACCTGACCGTGATGGCCCCCGCGGGCTTCTACTCCGAGATGCGCGAGACGGTCGATGCGCCGTTCAGCATCAGCGTCGCCGACATGACGGCTGAGGACTGGTGCGCGGTGTTCGACATCGACCGCTTCAAGGTCCAGGGCCTCCTGATCGGTTCGGTGCTCCAGAAGGTGCGGGACGGTTACAAGGCCCGGACCTCGACGGGGCGGCTCACCAGGCTCATCGGCCATGACAGGTTCGAGCTCGACGACATCATCGCTTGCATCGAGCGAGATCAGGACATTCAGTCGAGGGAGCGCGGGTTCGCGCCGGCCACGCGCCGGTCGGTCATCGCAAGGTTCGAGGCGGCCAGACCATGGGGGATATTCCAGGCGGAGGGGACCCCGATGGACCGCATCTCGGTCCGCGATCAGGTCACGATCATCGACGTGAGCCACCAGAGGCTCGGGGAGAACACGAGGGCGCTCGTCGTGGGCATTCTCGCGCGGAAGATACTTGAGGCGAGGATACAGGCCACGCGGGCCGAGGACGCGGAGATGATAGCGCAGTCTCCCTCCCAGGCGCCCACGATCCCGGTCACATGGCTCCTCATCGACGAGGCACATCTGATGTTGCCTCACAAGGGGGAGACCCCGGCCACGATGGCCCTGGTCGAGTACGCCAAGCTCGGCCGGAAGCCCGGGTGCGCGCTCGTCCTCTCGACCCAGAGGCCGGCGGCGACCAACGACGATGTCCTCTCCCAGGTGGATATCATGATCGGCCACAACCTCGCGCTCGAGGACGACATAACCGCCCTCAGGCGCAGGATGCCCGCGAAGATGCCCGCGGTCATGGCCGACTCCGACTTCATCCGCGGCCTTCCGGTCGGCGTGGGGATCATCGCCGACCAGCAGACGCAGAACCGGTCCTTCGTGTTCGAGGTCAGGCCGCGCAGGAGCCACCACGGCGGACGGCAGGCCGTGCCCACGGACAAGCGCATGGACCTGGCCGTCGCGCCCCCCAACGAGAGGAGGGCGCCTGTCATGGCGGAAACGACGGTCGGGGGCGCGGGCGATGGAGCCGAGCCGGAGGCGAGCCCAGCCGGACCAGAACGGGAGGAGGGCGTCGAAGCCCCCCCGGAGGGGATGGCGGAGGATTCGCGCGAGGGCGAGGGCGGTGAGGTCGGCGAACAGCTCGCGGAGGGCGAGGGGGAAGGGGTGACGGGGGAGGACGATGCCGGAAAGGAGGGGGCCCCGGCGGACCCTGCGGAGCCCGCAGTCGCATCCGCGGTTGGGACGCCAAGCGCCGGAGCCGGGACCGACCTCTCGCCGCCTCGCTTCACGATGGAGGACCTCCTGGGACCTAGCCAGGACGGCCGCGCCGGAGAGGGGGCGACCGAGGGGGCAGGAGAGCCCGCGAACCCGGGTCCGGAGGGCGGTGGCGCCGACGGGGAAGAGGACCGCGCGGGGGCCGTGGCAGCCTTCGCGCCCGCGCTGACTCCCGAGGACGCGGGCGAGATCGCATCCTCGAAGGCCAGGGGGCTCTTCGGCAGGGAGAGACTCTCGACGGTGGAGCTGGTGGGCCTTCCCATGACGAAGGTCACGTTCCGCTACCTGCGGAAAGGGCTCCTCGGCAAGAGGGTCGACGTCGAGACCGTGCTCTGGGACCGGATGACCGGCGAGGTGGCGACGCCTGGCGCCTCGGGTCTGAAGCGCTCGCAGGGGCTCCCCCTCGTGATGGCTCTCTCGGACGACGAGGTCCGCATCTTCCTCGCGCTCTCGGACCCGGGGACCGTTGTGGACCTCGCCGGGTCCCTGCACCTCGACGAACAGGTGGTCGCAAGGATGCTCGACAGGCTAGCGGAGAACGGGCTCGTCCGCTCTGAGGAGGGTGTGTTCCTCCAGACGCTCGCCACCCGGCACAGGCTCTTCTCCCAAGACCTGCCGCCCATCGAGGAGGCCATCCCCCTCGAGGAGCTCTTCCAGCCCACAGTGTCGCACCACGACATAACGAGGATGGTCGGTCTGCTCTACCATGGAGAGCCCGTGCGCCTCGAGGACGTGATGTACCCGTACTACAGGGTCACCTACGTCTCGCCAAAGGGGAGAAGGGTCGCCTATCTCGACGGCATCCGCGGGACTGTGGACGGGTTCCTCACGAAGTTCCTCGGCTGAGGAATACCAGGCATTCCTTCATCCGCGCTCGAAGCGGGGTCCTGCCGGTTCTGATGCTGAAAATTGGGGGTGCCGCGCCACGGCGAGGGCGCGGCCAAGTGCGCTGTATCACCATTGTTCCGGGCCCTTGGGACGGTCGCCGCGTGGCCTGTCCCCGTCCGGGACCATCCCGTCGTTCGACGGGTGGGCGTCGTACCGGTCCTGATCCGTGGGTGGCCCATCCCGGGAGTGGCTCTCGCGGCCCTCCCGTCGGGGGCCTTCCCGGTCCCTTGACGGCATGTCCTCCTCACGCCCGGTCCGGTCTCCGTCGTAGCGGTCCCTCTCGTTCCATCGGTCCGGCTCGCCATCGTCCCATGGATCGCGGCCCTCCCTTGCAGGGGGGCTCTTGGCCTCGTCCCCGGCGCCGCGCCCGTCGCGGTACCATCCTTCCCCGTCGTCGAAGGCGGGACGGTCATCCCGGGAGGGCTTCGCGCGCTCGCCCTTCCTACGGGTCAGGACGAAGACGAGGACCAGCACTATGACGATGACGAGGGCGATCCCTATGCCAGCCATTGGGTCGATCGCGGCCGCGTCATCCTCCTCCGGTGGCTCGACGGGCGGCTCCTCCGCTTCCGCGACGGTCACGGACGTCTCGCGGATGTTGTTGTTCTCCTTCAACTCGACGACCGATCTGTCGGGGTCTGCCCACACGACGATCGTGTATTCGCCCGCGGCGGAAGGGGTCCACGTGACGGTGATGTCGATAGTCTCGTCGGGGTCGAGCGACACATCCCGGGTCGCGATGAGGGTGAGGTCGTCGATGTCCGACCACGGGGATGATGTCTGGTAGACCCCCAGCGTGAAGTTGCCGGGAGCGTCGCCCGCGTTCGACGCCGTGGCGACGATGGTGACCTCCGCGTCCTCCTCGGGCTCGAGGGGCAGGACCGTAAGCGTCAGCACGCGGGCGTCCGGGAGCGCGGCTCCTGCCGTGATCAGGACGCTGCCGTTGACCGGGTCGCTCCAGAGGTCGTCGTCGTTCCGAACGCGGAGGGATATGAGGTGGTCCCCGACGGACAGGTCGTCGACGTCGATGGACGCTTCGGTCCCGACGACGCCGTCGATGTCCGACGTCCACTCGAAATCGGTGATCTCCCCTCCCGAGCCGTGGCCCTCCATGTGGACGGTCTCGCCGGCCTCGGCCGTCGACGGCGATATCGCGTCGATGTACGCCAGAGGCTTGATCGGGACGTCGGACTCCTCGACCTCGACAGAGTAGGCCGGGGTATCCACATCCTCGTACCCGTCCGAAGAGGCGAACGAGTAGATGTGCATACCTACACCGAGGTAAGTCACGTAGGAATACTCGACCCCGGTCACGTAATCAGTGCTGTTGGTCGTCGGTGACATGGCGAAGTCGTCGGTGTCGATGGTGACGCTCATGAAGGCTGGCGGATCGTTGTCGCCGTCGCGGTACGTGACGCTGAACGTGAAGGTGTGGGACTCGTTGCCGGTGGCGGGATCCACCACGGGGTCCCTGAGCTTCGGCGGGCGGTTGACACGTACCGAACGGTTACCCGTCGTGTTCCACTCGTAGGGGTCCCTCGCGGAGAAGTTGAATTCGAGAGTGCCGAAGTACAGGGTGGTGTTGAAGGAATAAGGGATGGGAGAAACGCCGTCCCATTCGGAGACGTTCATCGGGGTGAACATCTCGAACGGGATCCCGTCGACGTTGAGCCACACGCCGGAGGGGATGTCGCCGTCGGTGTCGAAGTAGTCGACCGTGAAGAAGAACAGGGTCGCGTTATCCCCCCATTCGGGGCTGATCATCGGGTCGAGGAGCATCGGCGGGTCGTTCACGCGCACGTATCCGGTGCCGTTTGTCCAGTTCCACTCGCGTCCGTCGTTGGCGGAGAAGTTGTAGGTGTGGTTGCCCGGCGCGAGCGATACCGTCGCCTCGAAGACGACGCCACCGTAGTAGAACGTCTCGTTCTCGTCGCTCTGCTCCATGTCGTACATGCCACCGCCGACGTTCAGCACCACCTGGACGGGCGTGTCGTTGTCGTCGTCGCGATAGTGCACGTAGAACGTGTAATTGTCGATCGAGCGGCCCGGGTCCGTGAACATGCTCAGGTCAACGAGCTCCGGCAACCTGTTCACGTTCGGGCCGTACAGCGTGCCGGTCGTGTTCGTGCGCCATCCATCGCTCGTGTTGAAATGGAAGTACCATTCGCCTCGCCCGAGCGTCGTCGTAAGGGTGAAGTTGACCCCGTCGGTCCATGGGGCGTCGGAGCCCTGCGTCATGTTGAAGGATGTCCCCATGATATCGACGGTCACGCTGTCGGCCGGATTGCCGTCCGGGTCGCAGTACGTCACCGTGAAGGTGAACTCCGTCTCCGGGGTGCCGTTGGAGGGCGTCACCGGCCATGCGGTGAGCTCCGGTGCGAAGTTGCCGGTCGGGAAGCGGTCCGATGCCATGACCATGGTGGGGATCTGGTACGGCGTGTCCCCGATCCCATCGCGGTCGGCGTCAAAGCCACTGTAATCGGACCACCAGTTGCCGACGGAACCGTTGTCCCACTCCGCGCTGCCCCACCAATCGAAGACCTGGGCGCCCGGCCCGTTGTCGATGAAGGTGTTCCAGTAGATGTAGGCGGGGTCGGTCACGAAACCGACCCACAGGGCGTAGGAGAGCGAATCGATGAACGTGTTGTTAAGTATGTAGCAGTCGAGGACGTTGGGCCCGTATGTGCCACCGTACTGGTAGGATCCTATGACCTCGTTCCCGTCGACCCTCACCCCCTTGCTCGATTCGATGTAGAAACCAGAGTATGTGGGGGCGACCAGCGTGTTGTCGGTGATGTTGAGCCGATCGCAGAATCCCGCGATGATGGGGACCGAGGACCCGACGGTGGACATGCCCGTGACCGTGACCCGCGAGCAGTTCGCGAGGATGACCTGGCCGTAATCGCCGGTCACGGTGGCGTTGACCGTATCCACGAGGTAATGTATCGGCAGCGCCGGTGCGGGTCCGTCGGTGTCCCCGTCGACGGTGTTGTTCTCCGGGATGTCGTGGGAGTTCCATTCCTCGAGGGACATGCCCTGCAAGAACAGGCTGCCGTTCATGAAGCGGTTCTCCCAGAACCGGAACCTCAGTGCCAGCATGTTGACGGCGATGGCCGACGCCTCGATGTCGTTGTCGACAAGGGTGACGTTGCTGCCCCCGTAGACCATGATGCCGTTCGTTGCCCTCATGATCGACATCGCGTGCATCTCGCCATTTTGTATCGAATAGAGCTCCATCGAACGCTCCGCGCCGGTGCTCGTGAAATTGGCGATGGTGAAACCATAGACGCCGGTAGTATAGACGTCAATGTGATTGGAATAGCACTCCACATTATCGGCGCTGAGATGGTCCACGGATATGAGGGCGATCCCGTACATGTTCCTCGACAGCACCGCTCCGTCGATGGTAACGCCGGAGCACACGTTGTAGATCATCCCGGTGTACGAGGAGTCCTCGGCCGTCACCCCGTTGGCCTCAATGCCGACGACGTACTGGGCATTGGACCCGATATAGTTGCCCGATAGCCTTGTGTCGTTGAGATACGTCTCGTTGCTCATCAGGGAGAACGCGCCGATCATCGAGCCGCTGAGCGTCACGCCCGAGAGGGCGGTCCCGTCGCTGAACACGTTGTAGACGCCGACCGAGGTGTTCCCGATCACGACATCCTGGACCGTCATGTACCTGCCGTTGACGATGATGACCTGGCCCAGGTTGCCTGTTATGGCGAGGGACGAGTCGCCGACCGAATAGTACACGGGCGCACCATTGACCTTGTTGGAGTCGAAGGTGTGCGATGCCCAGTGCCTGAGGCGGGGGCCATAGAACTGGAAACCAGTATCGGTGACCTTGTTCTCCCGGAACAGGATGTTCGAGCACATTTGAACGTAGATGCCCGAGGAAGTGAACGTGTCGGAACAGGAGAGGACGTTCCTTCCGACGATGTCATCCCTGCACTCGAACAGGTTGATGCCATCGACCAGGATCCCCTCGATCGCGTTCGCCCTGACGGTCGAGTCGTTCGTCCACTTGAGGATGAACCCGTTGTGCGACTCGGTCACGGTGTTGTTGATCACATAGAGGGAGCTCACCGATTCGACCTCGAGTGGATACTCGCAATCCCTGAACGCGTTGTCGTTTATCCCGAAGATAGAGCAGTCCCACATTTTGATACCGTAATCGCAACCGTAGAAGGTGCTGTTCTGGATCGCGAAGAAGCCCGAGTCGTTGATCGCGACGCCGGTCGCCACGGAATGTACCGAAAGGTGGTCCATCACGGCGAATCCGGTCGAAAGCACCTGGACGGCGAACACCTCCCCGGTGAGGTTCATGCCGGACAGCTGGATCGAGCCTCCGTGCAGCTGGAACGCGTACTTCGAGGCTGAAGAGCCGTTGACCCGCGTCGCGTCATCCCCCTCGGTCCCGTTCCCGTACAGGTTGATGCCGATCTCCACCACGACGGACTCGTTGTACGTCCCGCCGTAGACGTAGATATTGTCGCCGCCGGAAGCGGCCGCCACCGCATCCACGATGTTATCGAAGTCCGACCAGGGACCGCCGTCATCGTCGACGATGATGTCCGCCGCGGATGCGGCGGGCGTCAGGTTCATGCAGACGAGCACGACCACGGCCAGACAGATCCCGAGAAAAACACCTTTCATCTAATCTCACCACCCTTCAATCCCTTTGTGATGCAAAGACGCGACGTTCTATTAATAAGTTGCTTATGGTATTATCGATGAAAATCACTTTTATAGAGTTAATTAAAATTGAACAGGTGTTATTAATGAGGCTATATCGCTATCGAATGACGGCACGTACGGCTCACTTCATGGGCCTCATCGAGCTCATCGCCGACTCATGGCGCGTCCCCATGACGTTCGACGGGCGGGGGATGTCGCTGCCTTCCCCATCATCATCCACGGGTCCCTAGCCATCACCACCGCCGCCCGGGTCCCGCGCCTCCTCCCGCTCGCCCGCGTCAGAAGGGCTGCCCTGCCCCGACGCAGACCTCGCGGCAAGGTCCCTGTGGACGATGTTCTCGCGGTGGATGCGGTCGAACGTCCCCGGCGCCCCCGGTCCCGCCAGTCCGTCCGGGAAGGGTGTTTCGTATATGGGGCTCGGCCCATTGCGTCCACCTTCCATGTAGAGCGGCCCCTCGCCGGAGCGATCGGCGGCCCCGTCCCAACCGCTCCCGTCGTGGGCCCCTCCAGTCCCCGTTCCTTCGGAGGGGGGGGCGACGCCCTTTCCGTTGACCATGCCATAATCCGTCGGACTACGGCCTGCTGGTCCGAGGTCAGCGGGCACCCGCCCGCGCGGCCGTCTCATCAGCACGATGAGTGCCGCGACGATCAGTACGATGAGCAGCGCCATCCCCGCCACGACCAGCGCATCGAATTCGTCGGCCCTCTTCTCTTCCCCTCCGCCGGGCACCAGGGGTGCGACGGAGATGTCGACCGTTCCGACGTTGTTGTATTGACGGAGTTCCTGAACGAGGTCCTCCGGGTCAGCCCAGGCGACGATCTCGTGGTCGCCCGCGGTCGCCGTCCACGTCACCGTGAAGGCTTCGGTCGCATCTACGCCGAGCGTCGCATTGAAGGCGTCGATGAGCGTCAGGTCGGTGGGCGCGGAGAAGGACGAGTTCGCCGGGTGGAAATACACGTCGACGATGAACGTTCCCGAGGCGTTCCCCCTGTTGGCGACGGTCACGATGACATGGACCGCCTCGCCCTCGACATGGTCGCTGCCGACGATGGTCACGGAGAGGATGGCGGCGTCCGGGAGCGGCGCATTCGCCTGGACGATCAACGAAGCGTTGGCCGGCTCGCTCCAAACGTCGTCGTCGTTCCGGACCCTGAACGAGATGTTGTGTGCGCCCACCGAGAGGTCCGACCTGACGATACGGGCCATGGCACCGAGGATGCCGTCGATGTCGGAGCGCCACTCGTAGGCGGTGATGTTCCCGCCGACCCCGCGGCCCCGGAACTCCACGGCCTCGCCTGGTTCCACGAGCAGCGGGTGGACCCTGTCGATGTAGGCCATCGGGGTGATCGTGCCCTCTCCCTCGACCACCTCGATGCCGCCGCCGACGATAGTCGCCTCCTCGTACCAGTCCGTCGCGATGAAGTGATACGTGTGGTTGCCCGCGTCCATCAGTGTCCTGTAGATATAGACCGCCCCGTCCGTGAAGTCGTCGTCCGCCGGGTGTAACTTGGCCATGGGATAACCTGTGCCGTCGATGACGACGCGGACCCTCCAGGGCGCATCGTTGTCCGGATCGCCGTAGGTGACCCTGAAAGCGAACACCGTCGAATCGTTCCCTGAGCCAGGAGATACCGAACCCGTGCCGAGCGTCGGCCGCTGGTTGACCTTGACATGGAACGTACCGGTCGCGGCCCACTCCATTCCGTCGAAGGCGGTGAAGTTGAAGGTGTGGTTACCTGGCGCGAGCCCGGTGAAATGCTCGTACCGCGTGGCACCGGAGATGCATGGGCACCACCCGCCGTACGTCATCGGCCGCATCTCCCCGTCGATGAAGACGAGGAACGCCGTGGCGTTGGTCGTCTCGACGTCGTCGAACGCGGCGCTGAAGTTGAACAGCGTCGATGCGTTGCCCCATGTGGGGGTCACCTTCCAGATAGGTATCGTCGGCGGGTGGTTCACGTGGAACGTCCCGTTGACCGGCTCGCTCCAGAGCGCATCGTCGTTGAGGACGCGGAAGGAGACGTTGTGGTCCCCCGGCGTGAGCCCGCCGACATCGACCATCGACCCGTTCCCGATCTGGCCGTCGACGTCGGAGGTCCATTCGTAGGCCACCATCGTGCCCCCGCTCCCGTGGCCCTGGAGGTGGACCGCCCTGTCCGACCGCACGGTCCTCGGATCGATGATGTCGATGTGGGCCATCGGTTGGACCGGTAGGTCCGATGCGTTCACATGGATCGTCCCGCCGTCGAGCCACGTCTCCATCCATCCGTCGCTCCCGGTGAAACCGAACGTGTGATTGCCGGCGTTCAACAGGGTCACGTATGTGAAGGCCGCGCCGTCGGTGAAGTTGTCGTCGGATGGCTCGGCCATGCTCATCGCGAAGGAATCGTTGCCTATGTGGACATGGACCCATGAGGGCGGGTCGTCGTCCTCGTCGGTGTAGGTGACGTTGAACGTGAAGGGGACGCTCTCGTTCGCGCCGACAGGTTCCACCGTGCCGTCCGAGATGATGGGCGGGCGGTCCACCTTTATGGTCCCCCCGTCGTTCGTCGCCCAATCCCAGCCGTCGAAAACCGTCATGTTGAAGGCGTGGATGCCGAGGTCAAGGGTAATGTTGAGGGTGTACCTCGTGCCGCCGGTGCACTGGCAAAACCCGCCGTATGGGACATCGAACGGGATCGAGTCGACGTAGAGGCGGACCGCTGTCGCGTTCTCCGTCTCAGCGTCGTTATAGGATAATGAGAAGTTGAATACAGTGGACGCGTTGCCGAAGGCGGGCGTGACCATCCATCCGGCGATCTCGGGGGGGTGGTTCACGTAGGGCCCGGGCCTGTCGGGCGAGCCCGCCCACTCCATTCCGTCGAAGGCGGTGAAGTTGTACGTGTGGTCGCCGGGTGAGAGCGTCGATTCGTAGATGTAGGTCACGGTGGCGGAGAAGTTCGCGGTCCCCTCGTCCCCGAGGAGGGTCATCGAATGTGGGGTCCCGTCGACGATCGCCTCCATGATCGAGGCGCTCTCGTTGTCGCCGTCCCGGTACTCGACCCAGAACATGTACGACTGGGTCGACGATCCGTTCGCGGGGAGTACGCCGCCGTCACCCAGGACCGGGGGTGTGTTGACGTGGGGGCCTGGGAGGTCGCCGGTCGAGTTCCACAGGACGCTGTCGGAGGCAGTGAAGTTGAACATGTGGTCGCCGGGCGCGAGCGTCATCTCCAGGTAGAAGGTCCAGCCATCGGTCCAGTTGCCTTCCGCCGTCGCATTGGTCGCGTGGGCTACCCCGTCCACGAAGAGGAGCATGACCGCAACGGCGTCCCCGTATGCGTCGCTGTACGTGACCGAGAAGTTGAAGGTCGTAGCCCCCGTGCCCTCCTCGGGCGTCACGGACGGCCCGGTGAGGGAGGGGCGCGGGTTCATGAGAGGGTACCTGTCCTGGACGACGGCCATCGACGTTATGTTGTATGGCGTGTCGCCGATGCCGTCCATGTCGGCGTCGGTGCCGTTGTAGTCGGACCAGTAGTTGCCGGCGGAGCCGTCGTCCCACGTGTTGTTCGCACCGAGGTCGGCGGCCTGCGATGACTGCCACGGGCGATCGTTGTTGCCGAGGAGCAGGTTGCCGTGGACCACGTTGTCGACGCACCCCTTGTCGAACAGGAGGGCCGCGTCCGCCGAGCCCACGATCCTGTTATTCCTGAAGGTGCAGTCCTCGCTCGTGGACACGAGGACGGCATGGAGGCCCGCCCTCCTGACGACGCAACCCTCCATCGCGCACGAATCGCAGTCCACCATGAGGACCGGGGCGCAGGCGTCGACGAGCCGGAGCTTGAACAGGGTCACGTTGGAGGACGAGAGCAGCATCACCTGGGACCAATCGCCCGACACGACGGCGTTGGTCCATCCCACCGCGTAGAGGACGGGCCGGCCGTCCAGCGTGTTGTTCGCCGGTATCGAGTGGGACCCCATGTAGGGGACGTAGCACGGCTCAAGGTATACCCCGCCGCCGCCGGTCATGACGTTCCCCCATAGCGTGATGTTCGCCGCGCCGTCGATCTCGATGCTGACATTGCAATCGACGGCCTCGTTGCCCACGAGGACGTTGTCCCAACGATCGAACACGTGGATGCCGCGATAGGCCTCCTCGACCGTGCAGCGCGTGACCGTCGCGTTCTCCGTGCTCGCGATGAAGATGCCGGTGGTGAACTGTCCCTCGACCGCACCGTTCTCGATCGTGAGGTTGTTGCAGTAGATCGCGGAGGCGGTCGTGGTGTAGACGCCGTACATACCGCCGATGACGGAGAACTTGGTCACCGTCGCGTTCGTCACCGACTGGAGCACGATGCCGGCGTGGGACGCACTGTCGACCACGATACCCCCCAGGAGGAGGTCGCGGGCGTGGTTGATCGATATGCCGTCGTACCCGCCGGAGACATCGGCGTCGGTGATCGTGATGTTGCCCGATGCGGCGGATGGGTCGAAGAAGGTGAAAAACCCGTACTCGTTGCCCGTGGCCTCCATGTCATCCACCGAAACGCCGTCGGCGTGGCGCACGTACACGCCATACATGTTGTCCCACAGCACGGGGTCGACGATCTCGACGCGCGTCGTCACCTCGAGGTAGATGCCGAAGTAGCATCCATAGGCCCGGTGGCCCTGCACCGTGAGGTCATCGACGTAGGCCGCGAGGAGGCCGGCGGTCGTATAACTGATATTGAGCGAGTCCACGAGGATGTCCGAGCAGTCCACCAGTATCAGCTGGCCGACGCTCGAGTTGAAGGTCATGGAACTTGCCCCCACGACGTACATCACGTCCTTCTCGTTGACATAATTGTACTTGATCGTGTGCGAGTCGAAGTGCATGAGGGCGTAACCGTCAAGGTAGATGCCGGTCCCGAACATGACGTTCTCGACGATGTCGAGGGCGGTGCAGCGCCCGACGTGGATGCCGTAATCCGCGTCGTAGATGCTGTTCGCCCGCACGACGTCGCCGGTCGTGAACCACGGGCGGATCCCCCAGTACCATGCTCGGATCGTGTTCCCGGCCACGGTGGCGCCGTTCGTGGACAGCAGGTAGATGCCGTAGGCCATCCCCGAGAGGGCGTTCCCCCTGATGGTCGGTGCGCATGCTGACGCGACGATCCCCTGTGAATATGCCTTCACGTCGTTGTTGAGCACCTGCGCGTTCAGGGCGTCATTGAGGTAGATGCTGGTGTTGACCCGGAAGAACATGTTGTCCCAGACATCGACCTCGGAGGAATGGCGCACGTGGACGCCGAAGCCGCTGTAACCCCCTGGCGCGCGGTCCCACATCGAGTTGTTGCGTATGACGACCTGCGTGGTGTCCCACGCCTTGAAGCAGTACATGGTGGCGGAGACGTTCATCTCCTCGATGACCACCTTGCCCCACGAGATGTTGAACGCAGCTTCTCCGCCGTTCACGAAGGTCGCGTCCGTTCCGTTGCCGGTCATCGAGACGCTCTCGTGGACGACGACCGATTCGTTGTATGTGCCAGCGTAGATCCTGAAGATGTCGCCGCTGGAGGCTGCGTCAACCGCTTCCTGGATGCTGTCGAAATCGGCCCACGGCCCTCCGTCATCGTCCACGACGTAAAGGGCCGCTTCGGCTCCGGGCGCAAAGGCGATCGATGCCATCAGGAAGGCCGAAAGGCAGAACGAAACGGCTATCGCTATCGACCAGTACCTCATCGTGTTCACCTTCAGTCATCCTCTGTCAATTAAAAGGGCCCATACCGTATTAATACCTTGCCGCAGGCCAAGGGGCGTTAGATGATCGCCATTGTCGCACGTCCCCAATGCCGTATGCCTCTTTGTCCGGACAATATCTTTTGCAGGTCGAGCGATCGCCGGGTCGGACGCGAAGAAGGCCTTCGCAGAGGGCAATTTCCTGCCGAGCGGGTGCTGCCCCGCAGGGACGCGGTCGAACCGCCCCCCGGGGTCATCTCGCGGCGGACCATGCCCGGCCATGTCATTCGTCGGGGAGGGCGATGGACGTCCACTGGATGAATGGGGTCCATGTGAGACCGCATCCGGGCACTCTGCATCCTTTTAATATGACGAAGCGGATTGACGGCGTCCCGCTCGCGACCGCCCCCGTGATGCGTCCGAAGGCCGCGACGGCGACCCGGCGGGTTGCGAGATGGTCCCGATATTTGTCCTCGCGGTGGTCTTCCTCCTCATCGCGTTCCGGAGGGTCGGACGGGTAAAGGTGCAGATATGGCAGGCCATGTCGATCGGCGCCTTGGCGGTGCTCGCCACGGGTCAGATCGGCCCCCTTGACGCGCTTGCCGCCATCGACATCGACGTCATGCTGTTCCTCTTCG
>JAKEGO010000106.1 GCA_022615805.1 Thermoplasmata archaeon | reverse complement strand
TGGTCATCGTCAGAAAGAGGAAGGCCGGCAAGGAGGCCGCGAAGGGCGCTACCCCCGAAGCGGGCGCCCTCCCGACACTTTCCCCGGCGGGCGCACCAGTTGCCCCGGCCGAGGTGGAGGTCCTCTTCGAATGTACGAACTGCGGGAAGCTCGTCGATGATGACGCGAGCAAGTGCCCTCACTGCGGCGCGGAGTTCGAGGAAGGTGACGATCCGTTCGGCATCGACGACGACGAGTTCATCAACGTGGGAAAGGGCCCTGGCGGCTCCGGCGGGACCGAGGTGGCATCGACGCCGACACAAGAGATCCCCGGCCTACAACCTGCGGGCCAGACCTCGGAACGGCCCCCTGACCCGAAGGTGAACGTGCTGTTGCCGACGGGCGGCCAGATAAGGCCACCGGACCTCGGGTGAGCCCGCGCCCGAGGCGCCGGGGTTGCGGCGGCCCAGAACGCCCCCCGGAACGGGGGGCACCGCACTTTTTCGTTTTCTTGGTGCTGTTAGGCGCTGTTTATTAGTACGGGCGACCAATGGTATCCTGTATCACGGGAGAAGACCCTGAGGTCGACGGAAGGGGCAAGAGGGCTCGGCTCCCGTGAAGGGATCAGCAAGTTTGATGTGACCCTGTAGAGGTGAAAGGAATGACGCCGAGTGCGATGATGAGCCTGATCGTGGCGCTTACCCTCGTTAATTTGGGGGCCATAGCCACGACCGCAGTGATAGTTGAGGACCGACTTGCCGAGGATTCGAAGGACTCCGGCGCGACCGGACCGGTGGTGCAGACCACCATGGAGGATTCGACCGCGATCTACATGCGGATCGAGGGCATCGAAGGCGAATCCAAGGATGCCGACCATAAAAATTGGATAGATGTCCTGTCGTGGAGCCACGAGCTCAGCGTACCGACCGATCCGGCCACCGGCGAACCGGCCGGGGAGGCCGCATCTGGCTCCGTTCTCCTCGTCAAGCAGCTTGACAAGTCGTCACCCAAGCTCGCGGAGAAGCTGGCGAGCGGTGGGACTATGGACGTCGAGTTCGAGATGTTCTCGAGCGCGGCGAGCGATACGATGGCGATGACGATGTCCGGTACGCTCGTCAACGCCACGGTCGTGAGCCTTCAGACCGGGGAGTACGTGCTCCCGGTCGATTCCGACGGGAATGGGGCGTTTGACCGCAGCGTTTTCGTGTTCTCCGAGGAGGTCACATTCAACTTCGAGAAGATCGAGTGGACCTATTCGATGGGAGGCCCGCAACTGACATCCCCGTTCTCCATGACGACTGGCATAGGCGACCATCCCTCGTCGACGGCCGTGGATATGTTCCTCAAACTGGATGGGATCGAAGGCGAGTCCACAGACGACGCGCACAAGGACGAGATCGAGGTGATGTCGTGGAGCTGGGGCGAGACCCAGTCCGGAACGGCCCACACGGGCGGAGGGATGGGATCGGGCAAGGTCAGCGTGCAGGACATGAGCATCACGAAGCGACTCGACAAGTCCTCCCCCCTCCTCGCGAAGGCGATGGCCAACGGGGAGCACATCAAGGACGCGGTGCTGGTCGTCCGGAGGAGCATGAACGACGGCTCACCGCCGACCGACTTCATGGTCATCGAGCTCGAGGATCTCCTGGTGACCGGGATCGTTCCCGTCGACGACCAATCGACCCTGAGTCGCGCCTTCGTTTTACCGCATATCCTCGAGTCCTCTGGATCGCTCTCGAGGGTCTTCGTGGTACCGCACGTGCTCGAGCGCGTCCACGTCTCCTTCGTCGCCGGCAACGTGACGTACCCCGGAGCCGCAGACGACGGGACCGACATCGCGCTCGATCTGGTGCCGTGGGTGGACCCCACCGTGACGACGAGGCTTTACATGATGATCGATGGGATAACAGGCGACGTGACCGAACAACGCCGCATGGGTGCGGTCATGATCGAGGACATCAGCCTGGACGTCTTCGATCCGGCCCTGGCACCGGTTGGCGAACAGAGTACGCCAGTGATCATATCGAAGCGCATCGACAAGTCCAGCCCTCTCCTGGCCAACGCGCTCAGGGAAGGGACGGTGCTCAACGCGACCATCTACGTCGATGAGGTCCGTGCCCTCGGGAACGGCTCCGTCGAGAGGACCCCATACCTGCAGTACGAGTTGGAGAACGTCCTCGTATCCTCGATGTCGACTGGCGGCGCAGGTGGCGAGGACAGGCTCACGGAGAGCGTGTCGTTCAACTTCGAGGAGATCGAGGTGATCTACCCCGAGACCAATGTCTCGTTCGTGGAAACGTGGAAGGAGCCGCCCCAGGAAGCCTCCGTCGACATGTTCCTCGAGATCGAAGGCATACCGGGCGAGTCCACCGACAAGGAGCACAAGGAATGGATCGAGGTGAACTCCTGGAGCTGGGGGCTGTCGCAGTCGGGATCATCCGACTATGGCGGGGGCGGCGGTGCCGGGAAGGTCAGCGTGCAGGACATGAGCATCACGAAAGAGATCGACAAGTCCTCCCCCAAGCTCGCCGAGGCGATGGCGAAGGGAGAGCACATCAAGGACGCCCAGCTGGTCCTCCGGAGGAACCCAGGCGACGGGACGGACCCCGTGACCTTCATGGTCATCGAGCTGGAGGACGTCATCATATCGAGCATAATCCCCGTCGACGATCAGCCGAGCGCCGAGAGGACGTTCGTTTTGCCGCACGTCCTGGAGGCAGGAGGCTATGAGCGCGTCCATATCACGTTCGTCGCTGGCAACTTGACGTATCCCGGAGCCGCCGATGACGGGACCGATATCGCGCTCGATCTCGTGCCATGGGTTGACCCTGCATCGATCACGACGAAGTACTATATGCTGATGGAGGGTTTCACGGGCGATGTGACCGACGAGGGCCGTGAGGGCACGGTGGCGCTCGAGGGCGTCAGCCTCGTCTACAACCCCAGCACCTCCTCCATCGACAGCAGCCAACCCCTCTTGATCTCGAAATTCATCGACAAGGCAAGTCCGGGCCTCATGCGCGCAGCGGGGGAAGCGACGATGTTCAACGCCACGATCTACGTCGACCAGGTCCAAGCCCTCGCGAACGGGTCCGAGGTAAGGACGCCATACCTGCAGTACGAGTTGAACGATGTCATGGTGTCGTCATACTCGACCGGCGTGGACGAGGACTGCGACGGTACAGACGATGATTGCGACGATAGGCCGACCGAGAGCATCTCTCTGAACTTCGAGAAGATCACGACGACATACACCGAGACCGACGAGTCGTTCGTGGTGACGTGGGAGGACCCTGAGGAACTCCAGTATGCGGTGGACATGTTCCTCAAGATCGAAGGCATTCCGGGCGAGTCCACCGACAAGGACCACAAGGGTGAGATCGACGTCCTCTCATGGAGCTGGGGCATGTCCCAGACGGGCTCGTTCGGCGCCGGGGGAGGCGGTGGTTCCGGGAAGGTCAGCGTGCAGGACATCAGCATCACGAAGTACGTTGACAGATCGACCCCACTACTGATGCTGGCGTTGGCGAACGGCAATGACATCAAGCACCTCGTGCTGACCATTAAAAGGACGAACTCCCCGGCGTTCCACACGATGCACCTCGCCAACGCGACCATCATATCGATTACCCCGGGATCGGAAGGGGCCGGGCAATCCTCCATGTATGAAACGATAACCGTCAGGCCGGAGCGCATCGAGATGAGATACCTCGATCCCGCGGTCGACTCGGAAGCGGTCATCGTCGAGCTGCAACCCGCCCCCGTCGATACGACCAACTGGACCGAGATCACGATGGAGATCGAGGGCCTTGCCGTGAATGGGACCCTCGTCGGGCCCATATCACTGGAGGGATTCGAACAAGAGGCTTCCCTCGTGATGGTCTCATCGTCCGGGAATGGAACTCGCATGCACAAGCCCTTACGGATAACAAAGGTGATCGACCGCAGCTCGCCCCTGCTCCAGCAGGCGATGGCCGAAGGCACGACCATGAACGTGACGATCAGCCTCGACCGCGTCTCCTCCGACGGTTCGAGGGCGACATACTTCAGGTACATCTACCACGAGGCATGGCCTGTGGCCATCGGTTCACAGGGAGAGGACGGCGTCCCGACGGAGATCGTCTCTTTCAATTACCGGAAGATAATCTGGACATACGTGGAGCTCGGCATCGAGTACGAGGAGAACGGCGTGTTCGTCGAGCCCGAGATCAAGGCGTTGAACGCCTACCTGTGGATCAAGGGGATCGATGGAGAGGCGACCGATGAGGGCCACAAGGATTGGATCGACGTGCTGTCCCTGGAATGGGGCATCGCGACGCAGCCCCGCGACGCCGCCTCGGGCCTGCCCACAGGGAAGAGGCAGCACAAGTCAATGACAATAACGAAGGAGCTCGACAAGTCGAGCCCGAAGCTGGCGGAAGCGCTCTCCAGCGGGTCCCCCCTCACCGTCTCCCTCGAGGTCTACCGGGCGGGCGACGACGGGGCGATGGTCCACTACCTGACCATCAACATGACCGGCGCCGTGATGCAGTCGATGGACCTCGACCACCGCGGCCACGTGACCGTCCTGAAGTCCCAGGAGAGCGGCGGCCATGTGACGGTGCTCAAGACGTCCGACACGGGAGACCCGGTGGAGCTCGAGACGAGCGTGTTCAACTGGTCGACCATGACCGTGACCTTCGAGGAGACCGGCGACATCTACCGCGAGACGTGGGAGGTGCCGCCAGCCGTTCCGTCAGTGACGTCCTTCATGCACGTGGAGGGCATCTCGGGCGGCTCGACCGACCTCGACCACGACGGTTGGATCGACCTGGCCTCCATCGAGTGGGGCATCGAGGAGTACATCGAGGAGGCGACCGGGATGCCGACGGGCTTGCTCGTGGCCAGCGATGTCGAGGTGATAGCCTGGAGCGACGGTTCGACCCCCACCCTTGCGATGCTGATCGCCAGCGGCAACACCGTCAACGTGACCATCCAGCAGTGGGCACTCAACGAGAGCGCCCCGAACGGCATGGACCACGTGCTGACCCTCGAACTGCACAACGCGTCGCTTATGTCGATGAGGTCCGGAGGGTCGAGCGACGTGTGCGCGCCGTGCACCTACGATCTCGCGTTCTCCTTCCGGACCCTCGATGTCACCTGGGAGCTCTACGGCATCGAGCGCGAGGGCATCGGCCAGGCGTGAGGCAGACGTGACGCAAGGTCCGGCCCCAACGGCCGGCGGGAAGGGCCAGTCGTCGGCCCTTCCCGGCAGCGGCGGGGATCCAGAAGGCGGATGACACCCGCCCAGCCGACCGAACCCCTTAATAGGGAGGAAAAAGAATAGCATCCGGGAAAGCCGCATGCGCAAGGACGTCCTGTCAATCGGCGTTGTGCTCCTCGTCGCATCGATGCTAGTGCTCCTATTCGCGGCGGTGGGCGACCACGACAGCGTCCGCGAGGAGACGTATGTCCTCGGGGATGGTGAGTACAACGGCGTCGACTTCGACTTCACCAAGGGGGACAAGGTCGTCATAACCTTCAGCGCGAACCACCTCGTTGACGTCTACATTGCGACCCCGAACGCCCGCAACTTCGCGGCCGCGAGGGAGAACCTGGCGACGCAGTCCAACGGGAGGGTCTCATGGGAGGCTCCGGCGACCGGCGAGTATTCCATAATGTTCCACAACAGTGGGTCCGAACCGATAACCGTGGACGTCAAACTGGAGTACAGGCGTATGATCATCGACCTCCTGTGGATGATCGGCACGATACTGATGGCCATCGGGCTGGCCGTCTTGATCGCGGGCGGCCTGATGCACTCATCGGAGATGGCCTCGAGCTCGAGCGAACTGGCCTCGACGTACCGCGCCATTCCGTCAGCGTCGTCCGGTGCCATTTCTATGGGTCCACCTCCGGGCACTTCCGCTTCCGCATGGGCGGCAGCGAAGGCCCCTAAAAAGGCGAACGCTCCCAGGGCCGGAGCCGGTCACAAGCGCGTGAAGAAGGCCCGTCCCGCCGTCGATGGCGATGATGCCTGGGAAGCAAGCCCCGAGTCCAGGATGCCGATGTACGGCTCATATTCCTTCGGCGGCAGAGGCAAGGCGGAAGCCAGCGGGTCCGACGAATGGCCCCAGGATGCGAGCGTCGCCGAGGTGGCTCCCGCGGGCGGTCCCGACGATCTCGCCATGCCGAAGGACGATCGGATCGAGGTCAGGACCGTGAGGCCTTCCTGGGACAAAGAGGGGAATGGGACCGAGGCCAAACCCGAGGAGGGGTCCTCGGGTTGGTCCAGCGACGGGTGGGACGATGCGGGCGCCCCCGGCAGGACCGGCGGAAAACAGGGAGAGGGAAGTTCACCTGAGGAGGAGAAGGCGATGGAGCGCCCCTCCGAGTGGCTCCGCAGGATGATCGAGGAGAAGTGACTCCAGACCTTCTCCAAAGGATTTATACCTTAAGATGTGGATTGGAAGCCCATGCGGTGCAGTTCGCTCCCGGTACTCGCGCTGACGCTCTTGCTCGCGCTCCCCCCCGCCCTCGGGGCTACCTCCCATATGAACCTCGCCTTCTTCGTCAATGAGATCCCGGACTCCGAGGATGGCGGCTTCGAACCCCACGTCATCGTCGGCCCCGGTCCCGACGGGACCGGGGAGGTGCTCTACATCGACTCTCCCAACGGGCTCGCGAGCCAGCTGAGCGGCAACCTCTGGAGGTCCGACGACGGTGGCAACACGTGGGAGATCAAACCGAAGGACTTCGGCAACATGGGGGCGTCGGGCGACTCGTACACCGCCGTCGCGAGCGACGGCACGCTGTACTTCACGGACCTCTACGGCGTCACCGTCACGATAGACGTGAGCACCGACGGCGGCGACTCGTGGTTCCAGAACCCCTGGGGCGGGTCGCGCATCGGCGACGACAGGCAGTGGTTCGTCATGGGACCTACGGTGGACGGACTTCCAGGGATGCGCGATCAGACGCTTTACCTCAGCTACAATTCGCTCGACGGCCTCGTCGTCGACCGCTACAGCTTCGACCCGTATGCGATCATCAAGGTGCCCGGGCCGCCGGTCACGAACAACGTTTACGCGAGGGACTACTTCGCCGTCGACCAGAACGACGGGACGGTGTACCTCCCGAACTACGAGGGCGACTCGGTGGCGCTATACCGCTCGAGCGACGGCGGCGTGACGTGGGATGCCCTGACCGTGGCGACGGGCACCGGCGACGTCCAGCACATCTTCATCGGCGCCGACGTGGACGCGGCGGGCAACCTCTACCTGGTCTGGTGCGACCAGCGGAACGTGACACTGGCCGTTTCGACCGACAGGGGCGATTCGTGGGCCTTCCACTCGGTCACCGACACCCCGGGGACGCGCGTCCTCCCGTGGATAACCGCCGGCGACGCCGGGATGGTCGGCCTCAACTGGGTCGAGACGTCCGACGTCGGCGACTGCAACGAACTGGATTCGAACTGGTCGGTCCTCGCCGCCGTCTGCGTCAATGCGACGGCCCCGGACCCGCAGTTCATCGTAACCCCCGTGCTCGAGA
>JAKEGO010000012.1 GCA_022615805.1 Thermoplasmata archaeon | reverse complement strand
TCGACTTCGACCTGACCATGCCCTTCCCCGAAGGCCTTGTGACGTACTCCCTCGTCGTGAACGACACCATCATGGAGTCGAGCCGCGAGTTCGTCATCGACGTCATCATCGTGATCAACTCCCCCCCGCGCCTCAAGGACCTCGCGCATTACATCCCGGTCAACGATCCGCAGCAGGTGCGCTTCTCGGTGCACTACATCGACCCTGACGGGGACCCCCCGAAGAGCATCATCCTCGTCCTCGAGACGGTCCCCGAGCAGAGGCACGTCATGACCAGCTCAGCGCACGGGGCCGATGCCTTCTACAGCACCTCGGCGCTCATAATCAACGCGCCGGGTACGTATCATTATTACGTCGAGGCCAGTGACGGGCGGGACATCACGGAGTCGGAACCAGGTACGCTGGTCATCGACACGATCGCGGGTACAGAACAGCCTCCCGACGAGGAGGCGGGGACGCTCGAGCCGTTACTCGCCATATTCGGGAACACCTTCTACCTCGTGATGATCGTCCTGGCTATCGTCCTCACTGGCGCGATCGCGGGGGTGGCGAGCCGCCGCACGACGCCTCAAGGGCCCGCGGCCGGCGCGGCGCCTCTCCCGCAGCCGATCCCGCCCCGCCCGACAGGGCCGACGTGGCCTATGGCCGCCGGACCCGCGGTGCCGGGCGGACGCCCGGGATCTGACGTGATCGAGGTCGAATTCCTTCCCGCTCAGGTCGATTCCTATGCGGACCGCCCCCGCCCGGAGTCCACCGACACGGAATGGCGGCCGCGCGGCCGCCCTTCGGCGGGCCCGTTCGTGCCGTCACGTTGGACTGAGGACGAGGACGAGGCAAGGTTCGCGCGCTCCGAGGACCAGTGGGACCGACTGCTCGGATCGGACGATTTCGAGGAGGAGTCCGTCAGGAATGTGCCGAGGAGACCCTCATGGGATGCCATCCCGCGTGAACGCGGAGGGGATGAATGGGGCGCGGTCAGATCCGATGGTGCGTCGGGCGACGGCTGGGGAACCGACGACGGCTGGGCCTCGGACGATGGATGGGCGCGAGATGACGCTCCCTCGGGCGGTGCGGGAGGCGATGCGAATGGCGGTGCGGAGTGGGGCGAGGGGCCGACCGGCGACGATCCCTTCGGCGGAGGCGATTGGGCCGGCGACGCGACGGTTAGGGAGTTCTCGACCCGGAAGAAGCCGGCCACCGGTTTCGGGATGTTCGACGACGTCGACGAGGTCGACGTGAGCGACTGGGACGACAGGTGAGGTCTCACCTTGCCGCCCCCAGCTCCCGGATCATGCCCCCCCGAGGGTCCGTGGATCGACTTGCCTGGCGGGAGTGCCATCCTTTAAGAACCAGTGCGCCAATCCTGGAACGGTGGAAATATGGGCGTTTTCCCAAACGCACAGGTCAAGAGGATCATCAAGGGCGCCGGGGCGGAAATGGTCTCGAAGGACGCCGTCGTCAGGATGAACCAGCTGATGGAGGACCGCGCGCTGGAGCTCGCGACGCTGGTCGTCGAGATCGCCAAGCACGCGGGGCGCAAGACCATCAGGGACGAGGACTTCCACCTCCTCGACAGGATCCACCGCACGCTGACGTAGGGTGGCCGCATGGACCTCGGTCTGACGCCCGAACAGAGGATGGTCCGCGACACCGTCCGCAACTTCTCCGACAGGGTGCTCTCGAGGTACGCCGAGGACATGGACCGCAGCCCTGACTTCCCATTCGAGGCGATCGGCCGCATCGCGGAGGTCGGCCTGATGGGGCTGACCATACCGAGGGAGTACGGCGGCGCGGGCAACGACGCCGTCTCGTACGCCCTTGCGATCGAGGAGCTTTCCCGCGTCTCCGCCGTGGCGGGCGTGATCGTCGCCGTCCACAATTCCGTGTCCGCGTATCCCATCGTCAAGTTCGGCACGGAGGAGCAGAAGCGGGCGCTCCTGCCCGCGATGGCGGACGGGCGGGCGATCGGCGCGTTCGCGCTGACCGAGCCTGACGCAGGCAGCGATGCCGGCGGCGTCAGGACGACTGCCGTCAGGGACGGCGATGGCTGGACCCTGAACGGGACGAAGATCTTCATCACGAACGGCAGCGTCTCCGAGAACGTCATCGTCGTCGCCAGGACCGCTTCCGAGGGCGGGTCCAACGACCTCACGACATTCATCCTCCGGAAGGGCACCCCGGGTTTCGGGTACGGGACGCTCGAGAAGAAGATGGGAATCACGGGCTCCGACACGAGCGAGCTCATCATGGAGGACGCCCGGGTCCCGGACTCGATGCGGTTGGGGGGCGTCGGCGACGGTTTCAAGATCGCGATGGTCTCCCTGGACGGCGGGCGCATAGGTATAGCCGCCCAGGCGATAGGCATCGCCCGCGCTGCCCTCGAGGGCTCGATAAGGTACTCGATGGAGCGAGAGCAGTTCGGAAGGCCCATATCGAGCTTCCAAGCCATCCAGTGGACCATCGCCGACATGGCGACGAGGATCGAGGCGGCACGCCACATGACCCTCCACGCCGCGCAGCTCAAGGACGCCGGAGCGCGACACTCCCTCGAGGCCAGCATGGCGAAGCTCTACGCTTCCGAGACGGCGACATGGGCCACGATCAAGGCCGTGCAGGTCCATGGCGGTTACGGTTATACGAAGGATTACCCCGTCGAGAGGTTCATGCGGGACGCCAAGGTCACCGAGATCTACGAGGGGACGTCCGAGGTCCAGCGGCTGGTGATCGCCCGAGAACTGCTCAAGGGCGCCTAGCGGACAGTTCCCACGATGCCCGCCGGGCGTGGGCCAGCGCCATCCCTCATCCGATCGGTCCGAACCTCTCGTATTCCGAGAAGATGCAGCCGCAGTACGGCTGCCTGTAGAGGTCGTCCCTCCGAGAGAGCTCGATGGAGCGCTTCCATCCCTTCCTGAAGTCGCGATAGAGGAAGTCCACCCCGTTTCTCCTGCCAGCCTCCTCACCGGCCGCCCTGACGGCCTCGTGGTCTTGGTGCCGGGAGACGAGGAGCGTCGAGGTGAACGCGTCGAACCCGTTCTTGGACGCGAAGCCCGCGGCCCTGTCCAACCTGTCGCAGTGGCACCGGCGGCATCGGGCGGCGTCCGGGTCGGCACCGGCCCCGCGGGCCGAGTCCATTGCCTCCATCGCCCCGACGAGCCATTCGGCGAGCGGATATTCCTCGATGTAATGGACGACGATCGGGTGCAGTGCCGAGTACCGTTGGACCTCGTGCTTCCGGCGCAGGTGCTCCTGGTAGGGCTGGACGTTGGGGGCGTACCAGAGAGCCTCTACTTCGCGTCCCTCTTCGAGGAGCATCTCGAGCGGCGAGGTCATGCACGGGGCGCAGCAGGCGTGGAGGAGGACCTTCGACGTCGCCATGTCACCCCCACGGCGTCCCCGATTTATAATGTATCCCGTCGTTCCGGCGGTGGAGAGCCTTTTTCCCGCTTCCGCCTTCGGAGGCGGTGCCGTTGACACGGTGCCCTGCAACCTGTGTGGATACCTTTCAAGACACCGTCGGCCATTGCTGCCCACACGGGAATCCCGGAGCAATGACCGATCTCTTCGATCCTTGACCTGACCTGCTTTTAGAGGTATGCATTACCATTAAATACAGGCCCCTCATAACACGAGTGCTCAGGGAGGCAGGGTTGGAATGAAGCTGCCCAGGAAGATCAAGAGATATTGCCCGTCATGCAAGAAGCACACGTTGCACGAGGCGGAGCGTGTGCGAAAACGCAAGGCGAGCGAGCTCAAGTGGGGGCAGAGGCAGTTCCGCAGGGTCACGGCTGGCTACCGCGGCTTTCCGAGGCCGAAGCCCGAGGGGCGCGAGAAGCCGACGAAACGCATCAACATCAGGTTCAGATGTCCGGAGTGCAAGAAGGCCCATCAGGCGCCGTCGCAGAGGGCCAAGAAGTTCGAACTGGAGGAGTGATCGTGACCGGAACCTTCCTAAAGGTGAAATGCCAGGACTGCGGCAACACTCAGATCATGTACTCCAGGACAAGCATCGAGGTCAAATGCCTCGTCTGCGGGTCCAAACTCTCCTCTCCGACCGGCGGCAAGGCCCAGCTGCACGCCGAGGTCGTCGAGGAGGTCCATTGAGATGGTGAAGGCCTCGGAGTATCCGGTAGAAGGGGAACTCGTCGTCGGCACGGTCAAGAACGTCAAGGACTACGGGGCCTTCGTCACCATCGACGAGTACGGGGGGAAGGAGGGCTTCGTCCATATTGCCGACGTGAGCAGCGGCTGGATCAAGTACATTCGAGACCACGTATGGGAGGGCCAGAAGGTCGTCTGCAAGGTCCTCAAGGTCAAGCCCGAGGTCGGCCACATCGACCTCTCCCTGAAATCGGTCAACGACCGGCAGAAGAGGCTCAAGATCCAGGAGTGGAAGAACGAGTTCAAGGCCGAGAACCTCCTGCGGTTGACGGCCGACCGGACGGGGAGCGACTACGGGAAGGCGCTCGAAGGGTACGGGATGGGGCTCGTGAAGGAATACGGTTCGCTCTACGACGCATTCCTGACGGCCTCGGCTTCCCCCGACGAGTTCAAGCGTGAGCACAAGGACGCCTGGGCCGACATGTTCATCTCGATCGCCCAGAACAACATCGTCCCCCCGCAGGTGACCATCGACGGCACCCTGACGATCAACTGCATGCGGCCGGAAGGGGTCGACGTGATCCGCGACGCCCTCGGCCTCATCGAAGGCCACGCCCCCATCGAAGATGTCGAGATCGAGGTGACGTACATCGGCGCGCCCAGGTACCGCGTCAAGGTCCAGGCCCCCGATTATAAGACCGCCGAGGACGTGATCAAGTCCGCGTCCCAGGCGGGCATCGACCACGTCGTCCGCAACGAGGGCCAGGGACAGTTCGTGCGGAAGGGATGACGCCGATGAAGAGCATCATCCGGAGGTGCGGCTGCGGCCGCTACACGATGGCCGACCGGTGTCCATTCTGCGGGTCGCCCGTCGAACCGGTCATCCCCCCGCGTTTCTCCCCGGAGGACCGCTACGGCGAGTACAGGCGCCGCGCGAAGCGCGAGCGGAACGGGCGCTGACCCCCGCTGAGACGTAGCCATCGTTGCCCAGCAGGTCATGCGCCATATCTGGCCCCGCGCTCTGAAGTAAGGCGGACCGAACGCGATGATATGTCACTCCTTCCACGTCTTCGATATGGGCTGGCAGGTCCGACCGGATCCTGGACCAATTACGGACTGCGCTTTCGATCGCTAGGTCAACAGCATCCCTCTGGCCCGGCGCTGTTAAATTAAGGCCGATCGCGCCTGGAACCCGAACATCGATCGGTCATCGGCCGCAGTGACCGAACTGCCCATTCGGGTTCCCGCCCTCTTGTCCGGAACCCATGAATCGTTAAATTAACAGCACCCTCTGGCCCTGTCGAAATGGTTTAATACCACGAGATGGAATCTTCCGTCATGAGGTCCGCCCTCCTCGCAAGCGCCCTGCTGTTGTCCGTGTCAATGGCCGCCTGCATCGAGTCCGACGGTAGCGGCGGTAACTCCCCGCCCATCGCCGACATAAGGTGGGAGGGCGTCAACAAGGTCGGGAAGCTCATCCACTTCTATTCCGACGGCTGCAAGGACCCGGACGGCGACGCGCTCTCCTTCAACTGGGACTTCGGCGACGGGAGCAAGCCGTGGCCGTCGACAACGACCCGGGTGTATCACAGATATCAGGAGGTCGGTACGTATACCATCAGCCTCACCGTGAGCGACGGCAAGGCCACCGATTCAGCGACGATGGACATCGATATCGGTGAGTCGCCCAACCAGCGGCCTGAGGCCGACATCGACGAGGTCGGGATGGTGTTCCTCGACAACTCGAGCGGGGAGGCCCGGGTCATGTTCGACGCGTCCGGTTCCACCGACGACGACGGGGACCCGCTCACGTATCTGTGGGACTTCGACGACAGGGTCGACGTGGACAACGACACGATAACGACGAACGACCTCGTCGAGGACGACGAGATCGCCTACTTCACCTACGACGTGTGGGGCGACCTCAACGTGACGCTGGTGGTCTCGGACGGCGAGCTCAACGACACGGCGCAGGTGTTCGTGATGGTCCGATGGCCCACCCCCAGGGTCGATTTCTCCGACATCGCCAACCACGGCATCGCTGGCTGGGAGCTATGGGTGGCAAACCACACGCGCGAGGACCAGATCGGCTCCTATCACTACTGGATCGTCCGCGGGACCCAGACCATGGCCAACGGGACCCTCAGCGAGAGCGGGGACCCCGACGTCTTCTGCAGGGACGACGATTCCAACAACAACCTCACGGACGGGGACAATATCTTCGTCTCCGCCAGCGCGGCCGAGGCCGACGATATCTTCATCCTGTCCTACATCCCGAACGAGATCGCGGGAGAATGGCACGGAGGCGAGGAAGCCGAGGTTGCGTGGGGCATCCTGCCCGAGTGAACGCCGCGCACTGCCCGCCGCTAAGAGCCATTCGCTCCTCTCGGGACACCCCATTTCGACAGCCTCCCATACTACCCCGTGGCGCCTCACAGTAGAAGATAAATACCCCGTGGACTATCATCGGCGATGACGTATCCCTTCCTAACTCTGGACGATTTCGACCTGGAGCACAGGAAGATACTTCTGCGGCTGGACATCAACGCCCCCATCGATCCGGAGACCCGCGACATAATGGACGATTCGAGGCTCGTGTCCCACCTGACCACTCTCAACGCCCTCCGCGAGGCCGCCGTCGTGGTCATCGCCCACCAGTCGCGCCCCGGGAAGAGCGATTTCACATCCCTTCAGATGCACGCCCGACGCCTCAGGAGGCACCTCCCGAGGCTCGTCCACTTCCAGGACTCCCTCTTCAACGGTGAAGCCCTCAAGCGCATCGACAATCTGGCTGCCGGGGAGGTCCTGATGCTGGAGAACCTCCGTTTCAACGCGGAGGAGGTCTCGCTCAAGGGAGACATGAAGGCCCTGGCAGAAGCGAGGTACGTCCGCACGATGGCGCCGCATTTCGACATGTTCGTGAACGACGCCTTCGGGACGGCCCATCGCGCCCAGCCGAGCACCGTCGGCTTCGTTCCGCACCTCCCCTCCGCCGCAGGGAGGTTGATGGAGCAGGAGCTCTCCGTCCTCCGCAAGGTCCTGACCTCCGCGCAGCGCCCGTCGGTCGCCGTTCTGGGAGGCGCGAAGGCTGACGACTCGATCATGATAATGGAGAACATGCTGGACAACCGCATTGTGGACAGGGTCCTGGTGATCGGCGTGGTCGCAAACATCATGCTCATCGCCAAGGGCATCGACATCGGAAAGCCGTCCACAGCCTTCATCCATAAGCAGATAGACGACCCCGAGGCCATCATCGAGAGGGGGCGCAGGCTCCTCAGGGACCACGGAGACCGCATAGAGATCCCGACGGACGTTGCGCTCAATGCGGATGGCGAGCGAAAGGGCGTCCCGCTCGACAGGTTGCCCACGGGGCACCCCATCCACGATATCGGCATAGACACGGTAGTCCGCTTCTCGAAGGTGATAGAGGAGGCCGGCACGGTCATCGTCAACGGCCCCGCAGGGGTCTTCGAGCTCCGCGAGTTCGCCTTCGGCACGGAGGAGCTGTTCCGGGCGATCGCGAGGTCCAACGCCTTCTCGGTGGCCGGCGGCGGTGAGACCAGCGCGGTCTTCGCGAGCATGGGCCTCAAGGGTGAGATCGACCACCTGAGCACGGGCGGCGGGGCGAGCATATCCCTCCTCGGCGGCCAGGCCCTTCCCGCGGAGGATGCCCTCACCAAGGGCAAGGAATGGTACCTCGAGGGGCTCTACGACGATCTGTGACGGCATCGCGCACGCATCCCGCGGTCCCTCCGCATCCTCGCCTTTGGGCGAAGTTGATATATAGTGAACCCTTATTCGGTCAGTCCCCGGGCGCGGCCACCCCTTCACTGGGCCGGCGCGCCGGAGGGAACGATGCCACCGTAGCTCAGCCGGTTGGAGCGGCCGCCTCGTAAGCGGCAGGTCGGGGGTTCGAATCCCCCCGGTGGCTTCGTACTTTTTCGAATATCGGTCCTTCATTTCTCGTACAAGCTCCGATGTGAGAAAAAGCACGTTAAAAAAAGGGACCATTCGCCCGATGGGACATCACGGAATGGGCGAATGGGCCAGCCCTTCGTCATTTCTTCAGTTCCTTGAGGGCGGTCGCCAGCTCGTGGATCTCCATGCCTGTGAGGGCCTTCACGAGAGCCGGTGCCTGGGCTGCTATGCCGACGACGTTCTCCACGAGCCGCTGGGGGCCGTCGGAGCCCATGATAATGAGCTTCTCGGTGTTCTCCAGCGGTTTTGACGCCTGGGCGACGATGTTCGGGAGCTGCTCGACGATCAGCTCGGTCACGGCGGCCTTTCCGTACTTCTCCCACGCGGCGGCCTTCTTCTCCATCGCCTCGGCCTCGGCGAGGCCCTTGGCCTTGATGGCCGACGCCTCCGCCTCGCCGACCATCCGGATGACGTCCGCCTCGGCGGTGCCCTCCTTGCGGACCTTGTCCGCCTGCCCCTCGGCAACGAGGGACAGCTGTTGCCTCTGGCCCTCCGCCAGGAGGATCTGGCGCCTCTTCTCGCCGCCGGCCTGGGCGGTGATGGCCTCCGCGTGGGCCTGTGCGGGGACGATCTGCTCGGCCCTCTGCTGCTGCTCGCGCCTCAGGACCTCCTTCTGCTCCAGCTCGATGCGCTTCTCCTTGTCCCTGATGTCGATGGTCCTCTGCTCGACGACAAGCTCCTGGTGCCTGACGGCATCCTGCAGGTTGAAGGCGATCTCCTTGTTCGCCCGCTCCCGTTCGACCTCGGCCTGGGCCCTCGCGCGGGTGATGTCCCTGTCCCGGTGATAGACAGCCACCTGGGCCTCGGCGTCGGCGTTCGCCTGCTCGCCCTCCTTCGCGGCGAAGGCCTCCTGGACGGTGGCCTCCCTGTTGGCGTTGGCCTTGCCGATCCTGGCGTCCCTCTTCACCTCCTCGGTCCTCTTGATGCCCAGGGCATCGAGGTAGCCGTGTTCGTCCTCGAGGTCCCTTATGACGAACGAGCGTATCTCGATCCCCATGTTCATGAGGTCCTTGGCGGCCATGTTCTGGATCTTCGCCGAGATCGCGTCCCTGTCCGAGTTGATCGCCTCGATCGTCATGGTGGCGCAGACGCCGCGGACGTGGCCCTCCAGGGTCTTCATGGCGATCTCGTTGATCTCCCCGTCCGACTTGTGGAGCAGTTGCTCCGCGGCGGTGTCGAGGGACGCCCTCTCCGAGGATATCTTGACCTGCGTGACCGACGAGACGTTCACCTTCGCGCCGGACGTCTTGACGTCCGTGACGATGTCCCTGACGTTGACATCGAGCGTCCGGACGTCGAGCGGCAGGTACTCGTACGACTCGATGATGGGCACGATGAACTTGCCGCCGCCCGTGACCACCTGGTAGCCCCGCTTCCCCCCCTTCGTCCTCCGGCCGTAGACGACCATGGCCTTATCCGGGGGCACCTTCTTGTAACGCGATGCATAGATCAGGACGAGTGCGATCACTCCCACGACGATCAGCACTACGGCGATGATGACCTCAGTTCCGACCTCCATGTCAATCACCTACACCTGTTTTCGACCTGCGTTTCGGCGTCCTCTTCGTCTCCACCATGAAGCCGTTCCCCTCGATCCCCACGAGCCTCACGATCGTGTTGGAGGGTATCGCATCATCGGAGTATGCGGGATACAGAGTCCGTCCCCGTTCCTCGGTGACTATCATGATCTGCCCGGGACCGTCGGGTCCGACAGGCATCGTCGTCTCGGCATCCCTCCCGACGAGCGCGTGCGCGTCCACCTGCGTCGTCGCCTGGGTCTTCACGAACACCTTCACCAGGAGGACGAAGAGCGTGCCCGACACCCCTGCCGCGGCGAGCCCCGCGACGAACGGTACGACGACCTCGTCCCAGCCGAAGCCCTCGAGGATCGCTCCCACGCCGCCGAAGACCGTCCCGAATACGAGGATGACGGGAACGCTCAGCGGGCTGATGCCGGGCCCGCCGAAGTCGCCGTATCCTATGTCCGCGCCGGCGTCCATGTCGATGTCGGCGCCGAGGTCGAATCCGCTGTCGAAGTCCCCCCCGAAATCGGCGAAGAACATCATTATCACGAGCAGCACCGCGCATGCGATCGCTATCAGCAGATACAGGCTTATCAGCATCGTGCTCACGCTCCTACAGTTTCCAGTCCTCTCTCGGGAGGTCTCTCCGCCACTCGTCGGTGCCGCCTCCGGGCCCCTTCACGCCGGCCGCACCGCCGGCATCTGCGGCGCCGCCGTCCGCTTCCTCGCACGCACTCTCCGCGACCTCCACTTCTTTGTCGGCCCCCTCCCGGGCGTCGACGGATCGCCTTTCTCCCGAACTGCCGTCCCCGCCATGGCTGGCGGACGAGATGCCGCATATCGGGCACCGGGCCGTGCCGGCATAGAGGAGCGTGCCGCAGATGTGGCACCGGAACGTGCCAGCCACAGGCCCCTCGCCGCTGGGCCCCGACCCGGTCGGGGAATCCCCATTCGCACCGCGGTCCCGTGAGCCCCACTTCCTTTCGATGCGTCGGGCGTGTGTCCTCATGGCCTCGGCCCTCTTCTCGAAGACGTGCCCGCACCCGTCGCACCGGAGGGCGTCCTGGAGGACGAGGCCACCGCACCCCGGGCAGACGTTCCCCCTGAAGATGACGCCGCGCATGCGTATGTCGAGCTCGCGGTCAGCGTCGAAGAACAACTCCCTCTCCGGGTCGAAGAGGAGCCTCCGCGACAGGTCGAAGTCGACCCCGCGGGGCCAGCGGAACAGGTACTCCCTGTCCGGGTTGAAGTTGAGCAGCTTCTTCGAATCGATCATCCTCGTCGTCCCCCCTTCTACAGGGTATCATCTGGCCGGATATAATCCTTTCGAGAAACAGGGCTTGGTGCTGTTAATTTAAGGCCGATCGCGCCTGGAATCCGAACATCGATCGGTCATCGGCCACAGTGACCGAACTGCCCATTCGGGTTCCAGGCTTCTTGTCCGGAACCCATGAATCGCTATATTATCCCTCAACACTCTGCTTGCTTGATATCCGATCTTTGACAGGTGCCCGATTTGACTTCGAAAACTAAGCCTAAATCCCCTTTTTGCGCTCCGGGTGGGCTAAGCACGGGACAAACGTCGAGTAAGGCAGGGTCGCCACGCTGCACGCGATCGCGGAACGTGTCGGACTGATAGAGACCATCAACCGACCGGCGCCAAAGAGCCTCGGGGTGCCGGTCGGCGAACTGGTCGAGAATCTCGCAATCAATCGGATCGTCGATCCACTGGCGAAGCTCAACATACCGCACTGGTACCAGCAGAACTACCTGCCCGAACTGCTCGATGTCTCGCTGCCACTCGACAGCGGATACCAGACCCTCACGCGGTGCTACGACTACCTGACCGACGTCGTCCAGATGGACATCGAGATGTAGGCGAATCAGAAGGGGCTCGGCATCACGGCGCTCAAGGCCCTGCGATAGCTCGAGACACAGAGGATCGACGTCGAGAGGACGATCGACACAGAACCCGGCGAGGAGATACTCAAACGATTTGGCGTCCTCACGCCTCAACAATAGGGGTTGCGGCCCAGTGAGGGGGCTCTCCGCAAACCACGGATATGGCCTTGTTACGAATTGGTCCTGATCCCGACGCTCGAACGGACGTTTCTTATCCGCGATGGAGTACACTCGGGGGCGGAGGACAAGGTGCTATTTGGCGGGAAGGTGTCAAAAATGGATTGACAATATACCCCACTGGCGAACGAAATTGCGGACAATCGAGTCCCCGATTTTACTTGGCAATACAAGGAGGGAGCCAACATCAGGAGGTCGACTCCCATCCACCATCGATCTCTTCCAATCCCTCGAACCCGTCATTTACGACGGGCTAGATGAATCGATGTCACGATCATGATAAGGGTCATCAGGAATGCAACCTCTGGGACCTTCCGAGGCGCATTCGTTTCAGATGGATCCGCGAGAGGATATCGGTCCTCGGCACCTGCACTCCCGCCGATCTCGTAGGCGCCCGATCCCGACCAGTCCGACCAGTAGTTACCGACCGAACCCGTATCCCAGACGTTCGCGGTCCCGTTGTCGATGGCCTGGGATGAGCCGTTCCCGTTGTTTGCGAAGTTGTTCTCGAACACATCGTTGTCAGAGCATAACGAACTGAATCTCATACCCAGATCGCCGTTGTTGAATATCTCGTTGTGCAGGAAGGAGTTGTTGGCGGCGAAGATGCAATCGATGCCGCATTCCGTATTGTTGCTGATGGTGTTGTTGCTGAATACATTGTATCGTGTCACCTCATCGACATCGACGCCAGTCAGGACCATCCCGAACGAATTGTCGCTGATGTCGTTCGTGCTCACAAGGTTATTCTCTGCGTCATAGAAACGTATGCCGACCGTGCATTTCGAGATGGAGTTCGTTTCGATGACGTTGTTGTCCGATCCCAGAACGGAGATCCCGAATGCGCAGCCCGAGATGACGTTGTCCCTTAAAGTGTGGGCATTCGAATCCGGCGCGGACAGGTCGATGCCGTAATCGAAGAACGAGATGTCGTTCCCCTTGATGGTGACGTTGCTCGAATGGAATTTGACATGGATCCCAAAGGCCTGGCCATCGAACTTGGACCGATTGATGAGGGTATTGTTATCAATGACACAGTAACTCGACCATGAAACGGTGATCGCAGTACCGACATCGGTGAAGATGAACGTGTTATTGTGGATGATCGTCCCGTTGGAGTCCGTAAGATCGGTCAAGGCATCTCCGGACGCTCGATTCCACGAAATCGAGTTGTTGGACGATCCATCCTGGAGCTCGACGGCGGAATTGATGTTCGAGTGCAGTTCGTTGTCGCTGATGTCATTTCGTCGAGAGGACACGAGGAGGATCCCAAGATAGTTGCCGGTAACGTTGAGTGCCCGGATGGCCGTGTCGTTCACCCCGTTCAGGAATATCCCCGCATAGGGGTGTATTTGCCCAGAACCGGTCACCTTCAGACCGGTCAAGTTCACGCTGTCAGCGTTTATCGTCACAACGTGACCGATGGACCCGTTGCCCGTCACCGTCGTTTCCGCCGATCCATTCCCGATAATCGAGACAGTCTTGTTGACACGGACCTGCTCCTCATAGGTACCGCTGAAGACCAGGATGACATCCCCATCGCTCGAAGCATCTACAGCATCCTGGATGGACGTGAAATCCGCCCAGCCGCCTCCATCATCGTCGACGATGTACGTCTCAGCCGAGGAGAGGTCCGCGATGATGAGCACGGAGAGCATTATCTGAATGATACCGATGATGAGCCCTATCCCGCGGCACATGGCAATCCCTCGGGTTCAGATCATACTTCGGTCGATATATACTTTATCATCATGCTGGCTGGGTGCTGTTAACTTAACGCCTCCATGAACCTCTTCAGGAACAACGTTCTATTGTCCAGCACGTTCCAGTCCTCATGCGGGATCGGAGGGCCATCCCCGAGTGACAGGTGCGGTCGGACTTTGTTATAGTAGAACACGTTGGCGATTGCCCAGTGTAGGACGTGCAATCCGTCGCATCCGTGTCGTCTGCACGGGTGATACTTGTCGAATGACCTGGTCCTGTCCTTGAGCGTCTCGTTCCATCGTTCGATGTACGAACGAATTCCGCCCTTGACGACCTCGTGCCGGATCCCCAGGCTCCTGAGCGCCCAGGGATACCATGTGCCGCCATCGGTGATGACCCGCTCCGGAAATCGTCCGTAGACTCTCCTGATGGCCTTGAAGAAGCTCCTTGCCAGCATGAGGTTCCTGACCTCGGTCAAGGCCACGTACCAGATCCCGCGTCTGTCAGGGTCGAGGGCGACCCAGAGATAGTACGTTCTTTTCCCGATCTGGAGCTCGGTCTCGTCCACGACGAGGACATCGGGGAGTTCCCGTCCGGCATATCCGTGACAGTCCCTGAGGATTCGTCCGAACCGATTCACCCATTTACCGATGGCCACATGGCTCCGCCTGTCCTTGTCCATGCCATCGCGGACACGACGTAGCGAGAGCCCTCGAAGATGGTCGTAGGCAGCAACGAGCATCGTCGGTATGGGTGTTCTCTCACGTTCGACAATACCTTTTTCTTTCAGCAGGTCCTTCAGTGCATCGATCCCATCCCATCCAGACATGTTGTTCACCAAACCTGAATGGTTGGGGTGGGATTTCATGTTTCCTTAAGTTACTCTGTGACGCATTGGTCCCTTAACTCCCTCAACCTCCGTCGAAATATGCCATGCGTTCGATGATGTCCCGAGAGCATCTCAACCGATTAAGGCGTC
>JAKEGO010000105.1 GCA_022615805.1 Thermoplasmata archaeon | reverse complement strand
GTCCGCGTCGAGCCCGACGAGGCGCCTCACGAGCGCGGGATCTGGCGCAATGGCGACGCACGCCGCGATGCTATCCGCCTCTTCGGGGGTCCCCGACGTGAGGTCCGCGAGACATCGGCATAGGGCGAACGTTTCCCTCGGTGTCCTCCCCTCGAGGGACCTCCGCAGGAGGGCGTTGCACTCCTCCGGGAAGGAGGTGCGGAGGAACGAGCAGGCCTCGACGATTGCCTCGGCCGGAAGGTCGGGCGCCAGGCCCTCGAGCACCTCCTCCGTCCGGCCCAGCAGGCCGAGCAGGTGCATCCTGGCGGCGGAGACCGAGTCCTCCACCGAGGGATCGTCGGCCGCCGAGACCGCCTCCAGGAGCGCGCTGGCGTCGGCTGGCGCGAAGCGCCCCGTCGACAGGGCGGGGAGCGCTCTCTCCGGCGCCTCGCGGAGCACCTCCGAGAGGAGGCCGGCCGCGCCCGCGGGGACATCGGCGGCGGCCATCGACGCTGTCCATCGCGAGATGACCTCGTCCTCCGCCGGGGTCCCCCTGAAGAGGACCATCGCCGTCCTGAGGAGCGACTCCGCCTCCGCGGGGGAGCGGCCGTGGGCCTCGGAAAGGAGACTGGAGACCCGCTCCATGACCGACTCCGCGTCGGCGCGCCGCTTTGCGGAGCGGAGCATCTCCGCCGCCCACTCGAACTCGCCCGCGAGGTCCGGCTCCTGAGCGCCAACGTCGATCCCCTCCTCCGCCGCCTTGAGGACGACGGCCACCCCGTGTTTGCAGATGCGGTCGTATGGGCAGTCGCACGACCACGGCGCGCCGCCGTCCCCGACCCGGACCTCGTACTCGTCGGTCCCGCGCACGGTGGCGGCGAGGGCGCCGTCCACCTCCCTCACGGCGGAGACCCTGTTGCCGAGGTAGTACCGCTTCCCGCGGGCGTAGACCGATGGGCCGGCCTTGCGCCTGACGGCTTCGAGCGTCGCTTCGAGGTCCACGGGCGGGAAGGGGCGTCGGCCGATAAACGTTTTGCGGACGGACCGCCACCAAAACCCTTTTCTAATCTCGCCGGCATCGCAGAAAGGACGGGAGAGGGGGGGGCAGGTACCAGTCCAGGAGGCAGAGGAGATGACCGTCAAGCGCATAGGGGTGATGACCGGGGGCGGCGACGCGCCCGGGTTGAATGCCGTCATCAGGGCGATAGTGCACAGGGCGGACTCCCTGGGCATCGAGGTGCTCGGCCTGCGCAACGGGTGGGCGGCACTCGTCGGCGACGGCGGGACCATGCCGCTCGACCTGGGGACCGTCCAGGACATACATGTGACGGGCGGTACCATCCTCGGCACGTCTCGCACGAACCCCTACAAGGTCGATAACGGCCCCGGACTCGTCAGGAAGAACCTGAGGGAGTTCGGCTGCGACGCGCTCATCGTGATCGGGGGGGAGGACACCCTCGGGGTCGCGGACAGGCTCTCCCGCGAGGGGCTCAAGGTCGTCGGGGTCCCCAAGACGATCGACAACGACCTCTCTGCCACCGATTACACCTTCGGCTTCGACACGGCCTGCAACAGGGCCGCCGAGGCGATGAGGGACCTCCACACCACCGCACGGTCCCACTCCAGGGTCCTGGTCGTCGAGGTCATGGGCCGCCACGCGGGGTGGATAACCCTCAACGGCGGCATCGCGGGCGCAGCCCACGTCGTCCTCCTCCCCGAGGAGCCCTTCTCGCTCGACGAGGTCTGCGAGGCAGTGATGGCGCGCGAAAGGGCCGGTCATGCGTACAGCATCATCGCGGTGTCGGAGGGGGCGGTCCCGGATGACAGGGAGGCCATGGTCCTCCAGACGGAGGAGAGGGACGCCTTCGGGCACGTCCGCCTGGGCGGCATCGGCGAGAGGCTCGCCAAGGCCATCGGCGAGCGGACGGGCAAGGAGAGCCGCCACGTGGTCCTTGGCCACCTGCAGAGGGCGGGTGCGCCTTCGGCCTTCGACGTGGTCCTCGGCACCAGGCTGGGCGTGAAGGCGGCCGACATGGTGGGCGCGGGGGAGTTCGGGATGATGGCGTCCCTCAGGGGGACCGCGGTCGTGGCCGTCCCTCTATCCGAGGCGGTCGGCACCCTGAAGACCGTCCCCGAGGACCTGCGGGAGGAGTCGCGCCTCTTCTGGGCGCCGCGATGAATGCGCGATGACGTTCGATGCCGGGAGCGGGGCGGAGAGGACGGACGTGAGCCGACGCGAGGTGACGATATGCTGGAACCGCTGCCAGGGAACCGCGTCTACAGGGCGTTGATGGACCAGAGGTGCATTGTCCTCGCCTGCAACCCGAGGGTGATCCCGGGGGTCGCCCACGGCATCTTCCGCGCAGCGAAGGAGCTCGACGCCCCGCTCATCATGGAGCTCGCCCGGACCGAGTGCAACCAGCACGTCGGGTACACGGGGCTGACGCCGGCGGAGTTCTCGCGCCGCCTGAACGAGGTCAACGAAGAGGTCGGCCACAACGTCTGGGTGCTGCACGCCGACCACATCGGCGTCAAGACCGGCACGCGCGACGACATCGCCGACGTGAAGGAGATGATCGGACACCAGATCGCGGCGGGCTACACCAGTTTCGCCATCGACGCGTCCCACCTCTTCGACTTCGACGGCGGGACCGTTGCCGAAGAGCTCGCCCCGAACATCAAGGCGACGATCGAGATAGCCGGGTTCATCCGCATGAGGATGAGTGGGCGCGAGTTCGGTCTGGAGTGCGAGGTCGGCGAGATCGGCAGGACGGGAGACGAGGGGATGGTCCTCACGACGCCGGAGGAGGCCACGACGTTCATCGGCGCTCTCGGGGAGGCGGGCGTGCACCCGCAGCTCCTCGCCATCGCCAACGGCTCGACCCACGGGAACGTCTACGACGCCGAGGGAAATCCCATCGCGCAGGTCACAATCGACATCGAGAGGACGAAGGCGGTGGCCAGGGCGCTGAGGGAGGCGGGGCACGACGTCCGCATCGCGCAGCACGGGATCACCGGGACCCCTCTCGACCTGATCCGCGAGCGCTTCCCCAGGGGGGACATCCTCAAGGGGAACGTCGCCACCCTGTACCAGAACATCGTCCTCGACGCGATAAAGGAGCATCACAACGACCTCTGGTGGGACATGCGCAACTGGACGATAGCGGAGAAACCGATCGCCGGGAAGAGGCCCGAGGAGGTCTTCGGGAAGAACGTCAAGTTCGCCCTCAAGGAGTTCTTCGACGAGATATACGCCATGGGCGAGGCGTGCGAGGCCCGGGTGGAGCGCGAGTGCCACCGGGCCACGATGGACCACATCCTCGCCTTCGGCTCGGCCGGGAAGGCGGCGGTCGTCAGGGAAAGGCTCGATGGATGAGAGGAAACCGTTCGGGTGTCTCCGCGTCCGACGGGCATGTTCCGGAGGCCGGCCGTTCCGGCGGCCTCAGCTGCGATCGAACTGGGTCAGGTCGTCGAACTTCGGCCCCACCGGTTTGGGCTCCCGCCAGCCCTGCAGCGTCCTGTTCTTCGGCTTCCGCTTCATGACCGCGAACACCGCGTCGGAGAAGACATCCATCCCCTCGTTCACCTGCGCCTCGGTGACGATCAGCGGGGGAATGAACCTGATAGCCGACCTGCCGCACGGGAGGAGGACGAGGCCACGCCTGTACGATTCCTCGACGATGGCGTTGCGGAGGTCCCTCGCATGCTCCTTCGTCTCCCTGTCCTTGACGAACTCGGCCGCGATCATGAGGCCGAGGCCCCTGACGTCCCCGATCTCGGGGATCTCCCCCTGCAGTTCGCTCAGCCGCTTCATGAGGACCGCGCCCTGACGGGTGGCGTTCGCGCAGAGGTCCTCCTCGATTATCACGTCGATGGTCGCAAGGGATGCGGCGCAGGCGATGAGGTTGCCTCCGTAGGTGTTGGAGTGCGCGCCCTGGACGCCGAAGTCCATCTTCGCGTCGGCGGAGACGGCGCCGATGGGTATCCCGGAGCCCATCCCCTTCGCCCATGTCATGAGGTCGGGGGCCACGCCGAAGTGCTCGACCGCGAACATCTTCCCGGTCCTTCCGAATCCTGACTGGACCTCGTCGCATACGAGGGGTATCTCGCGCTCGGTGGCGAGCTTGCGCAGGGCGGGCAGGAAGTCGCGGGGCGGTATGATGTACCCCCCCTCGCCCTGGATGGGCTCGACGAAGATGCCGGCGACGTTGTCGCCGAGGTAGCCGTCGAGGTGGCGCTCGATCAGGTCGATTATCGTGCCCGTGAGCTGGTGGGGCTCGAGCTCCCCGAACGGGCGGTAGACGTTGGGATAGGGGACGTGCACGGCGCCGGGCATCCAGGGGAAGAACCTGTCCTTCTGGACGGGCTTGCTCGCCGTCAGGGCGAGAGAGCCCATCGTCCTCCCGTGGAAGGCCCCGATGAAGCCGATCACGTGCGACACGTTGGTGTACCACTTGCAGAGCTTGATGGCAGCCTCGATGGCCTCGGTGCCGCTGCTCGTGAAGAAGACCATCTTCTCGAAGTCGCCCGGGGTCAGCTCCACCAGGCGCTTCGCGAGCGCGACCTGCGCCTCGTAGTAGAAGTCCGTCCCCGCGAAGTGCCACAGGCGGTCCACCTGCTCGTGCACGGCCTTGACGACCCGCGGGTGGCAGTGGCCTGTGTTGGTGACGCCGATCCCGCTCGTGAAATCGAGGTAGGTGTTCCCGTCGACGTCCTCGATGTAGATGCCCTCGCCGCGTGTGGCCACGACGGGGGACGTCTTCGTGCTGAGGATGAGGTACCTATCGTCCCCTGCGATGATCTCGCGAGCCTTCGGGCCTGGAGGCGTGACGCGGATTTCTGGACCCTTCATTGCCTTCACCGGGCGCCCATAAAGGCCCCGGTTTAAAAGGATATCGAACGCACTGGCCCTCGCGCGAGGGCATCCGATCCGGGCGGATGCGGTGGCATTTGCGACGAGCCTCCGATTTTTTCCGACATCGATCGGGTCCATGGGCGGACGCCGGCGAGGGCCGACATCACCGCGGCCCTGTCACCGTCCCCGCTCGCCGCGGACAGTGGGCGAACGCGTGCGGGTGCGCGGGGGACCCCCAGGGGGGGGCGCCGTCTCACCGTCGATCGGTGGCTGCCCCGACGATCGTGGCCGTGGCGCGGGAGCCATCACCGAGGACAGCGCCCGGGGACACTATCGCGGAGTCCACCACGCACCTGTCGCCGACGACCGCCCCCTCGAGTATCGCGCAATTGCGGAGCCTGCAACGCCTGCCGATGCGGACGCCCTGGCCTATCACGGCCGGCGGATCCACAGGGCTGTCCACCCGTGCACCCTCCGCCACGAGCAACGGATCGTCCAGGTCACCCGAGGCCACCATCCCCTCAAGGAGCGCCTCCTGCGCCTTCAGGTACGACTCCAGCGTACCCACGTCCGTCCACCGCCCGACGTACCTGTAGCCTAAAAGGCCGCGCGGCAGCAGCGACGGGAAGACCTCGCGCTCCATGGAGACCTTCCCGGGCGGTATCAGGTCGATGACCTCCGGCTCGAGCATGTAGAACCCCGCGTTGACCCAGTTCGACGGCGGCGTCCCCTCGGGCTTCTCAACGAACTCGGTTATGCGATCACCGTCCATCGCCACAGCGCCGAACCGCGAGGGGTCGGGGACCTCCACGAGGGATATCGTGCCGATGCCGCCCCTTCTCGAGTGGAAGGTGGCGAGGTCCATGATGTCGAGGGCCGTCACGATGTCGCCGTTCATCACCAGGAACGGCCCGTCGAGGCGCCTCCGCGCGTTCCGGACCGCGCCGCCCGTGCCGAGGGGTTCCGGCTCGTCGATGAAGGCGAACCGTCCCGAGTCGTCCCTCGATCGGAGGTGGTCGACGATGGCGTCCCTCCCGTACGAGAGGGTGAAGGCCACCTCGACGTCGTCCGGGAGCATGTCGAGGAGGTGGTCGATGAGCGGGCGGTTGAGGAGCGGCACGAGGGGTTTTGGGACAATGTCTGTGAGGGGGCGGAGACGGGTCCCGAACCCCCCCGTGAGCATCAGGACCTGCATGCCGTTCCAACGGCGAATCGTTATTTAAGGTTCTCCCAGGGGGCCGCATCCCGCCGGAGAAGGACCGGGGCGGCCGCGGGTCCGAGCCCTTGGAAGCGAGCGCGACGGCGGGTCACTTGATCAGGCCGAGGGTCGTCTCGATCCTGTTGAGCTCGACGCCCGTGGTCAGCGTACCGGTGGCGGCGCCCTCGTCGTTCGCGACGATCGCCGAGCCGAGCAGGGGGGAACCGAAGTTCGCGGTGCCGTACTGTACCTCGACGCCGAAGATCTCCCTGAGAGTGGCGACCTCCTGCGCGTCGGATTTGGGGTGGCAGAGCAACCCGTGCGCATTGACGACCGCGGCGGAGCCGACGATGCTGAGCCCGCCGATGGTGCCCTGGAACACCTCGACATCGAGGATGTCGGCGATCGCCTTCGCGGTCTCCTTCGAGTAGTTCGGATTGATGAGGGCGGCGCGGTCTCCGAGCAGGACGTTGTTCCCCACGGCGTTGAGCCTGTCGTCGAGGACCTGGACGTCGAGATGCTCCCTCAGGAGGGACAGCTCATCGTCCTCCGCGACGTTGGAGACCATGGCCCTGCCCCGCCTCGCCACGCAGATGGAGCCGAGGATGCTCATCCCGCCTATCTTGGCACGGATCACCTCGACGCCGAGCGCCTCGGAGAGCCTTCGCGCATGCTCTTCAGAAAAAGCAAAGCCGACGAAGGCGACCTCGTTGCTGGCCACCGTGAGGCTGCCGATGTTGGGATTCCCGTTGACATCGAGCCTGATCAGCATGCGAAGGCCGCCGTCACTCCTCGGGCAGGGTGACCTCGACGTATCCCCCGTCCTCGACGAACTTGGTGACCTTGACCCTCACGTTGCGAGGTGATTTCTGGGCGCCCCTGGCCCACACGAACTCGTTGATACGGTCGTCGATCCAGACCGAGTCCTCTTCCACCTTCATGTGGCGCGCCACGAAGGAGCGGATGACGCTCATCGACCTCGGCGCCCGCTTCCATCGGCCTCCAGACCGCGCGTCTCTCAGGGGTATGGTGTAGATACGTTCGATCTCCTGGTCCTCCATTGTGCTCACCTCTTAAGGCGCGTCCGGCGCCAGTGCCGGCGCTTGGGATGGTCCATGAAGTTCCGGTTCGTGCGCATCACGACCCACGCGGGGACGCGGCGGTTCGTCCGCATCTTGCGGAGCAGCCTGACCTTCCTGCCACACGGCTTGTTCCGTGCCATTGGTTCACCTCACACTCTCTTGATCGTTATCTCCCTTCGGCGCCCCTGGAGCTGTTCGAGCACTCGCCGGACGAACTCGTCCGTCACGGGAACGGGGACGCGGCCCGATTGCACGAGGATCAGGATCTGGTCCTCGACGTTCATCGCGAACTCGGGCTTCGTCATCTTCAGGTTGGACAGGCGCGACCGCGCCTCCGGGGTGAATATCTGCCTGAGCAGCGCATCGCGCTGGTTCCGGTAGGCCTCGTCCTCGGCCGCCCGCTCCATCGCCGCCGTCTCCCCGGCCTGGGCCTGGGCCTGCATCTCGATCATCTTACGCCTGCGGATATCAGCAAGTTCGTCTTCCGCCATCACTCGTCCTCCGACTTCGCGGATGGGACCTTGAGCGACAGCGCGACATCGTGCGAGGCGTTGTCGAGGAGCGCCCTCCCCTTGGCGGTGACGCGACGGCCCCGGGTGCCGAACTTCTCGACGTAGCCGGCGGCCTCCAGCTGCTGGAACGCCTTCCTGACCACGGAACGGCTCCCCTTGCGGGCCCTGTTGGGCTTCGAGCCCCTGTCCGTGTTTCCGCCGAACAGCGCGGCCGTGTGCTCGATGCCGATCGGCCCGTGTACGTAGACCTTCCGGATGACCGCGCCCAGCCTGACGTACCACCAGTCCGGTTCGACGGGCGGGCGCTCGGTGTGCACGCCCGTCTTGACGAACTGCACCCATTCGGGGGCCTGGCATTCCGGTACCTCCCGGAGCTTCGCTGCCAGGTTCTCGATCAGCGGTTGCGCGGGCACGTCGTACACGGTCGTCATTCGATGTCACTCCCGGGATGGTAGGTCGTGCCATAAAGGATGGTGGTTATATAATTTGTGTATGAATCGTCGTGAAATTAGGCCTCCCGAACCCCCGAAGGGTATTTATTCACT